>SKJX01000125.1 GCA_007121785.1 Nitriliruptoraceae bacterium | reverse complement strand
GGCGTGCTCGAACACCGACAGCCCTACGACCCCGACACCGCCTGGCACCACTGGACCACCACCGACCCCGCGATCGACCTCGCCGCTTGACAACCACCACCCCTGGAGTGTCTACCGCGACCGGCGACCCCGGTCAGCGCCGGACGGCCGATCGCCACGACTTGGTCGTCCGAAGGCGGTCTGCCAGGCTGCTCGCCAACCAGACGGAGGTTGGCGACGGTGGCTCAGCACGAGGCGGCGACGGAGGACGTCCCCGGCATCGATGTCGCCGGGGTGACGGCTTGGTTGGCCGAGCGCAGCGAGATGAGCCCGCCGTTGCGCTTCGAGACGATCGAGGGTGGTCGTTCGAACCTGACCTACCGCGTGATCGACGCGGCCGGTCGACGGGTGGTGTTGCGTCGGCCGCCCCTGCACGGCGTCCTGCCGTCGGCCCACGACATGGGACGCGAGCACCGGATCATCAGCGCCCTCGCGGCTGCCGAGGTGCCGGTCCCGAGCTGCATCGGGTACGAGACGGACGTCGAGGTGACCGGCGCACCGTTCTACGTGATGGAACACGTGGACGGCGTGGTGGTCCGCGATACGGACGCTGCCCGTGAGTACCTGACGCCGGAGACCCGAGCCGCGGCGGCGGAGGACCTCGTGGACGTGCTCGTGGCACTCCACGACACGGACGTGGATGCGGTGGGGCTCGGTGACCTGGCGCGTCGGGACGGCTACATCGAACGCCAACTGCGGCGTTGGCACCGGCAACTCGAGGACGGGCGGGTCCGCGAGCTGCCGCTGCTCGACGAGGTCCACGAACGGCTCGCCGCCGACATCCCCGCTCCGGGTCCGGTGAGCATCGTCCACGGTGACTACCGGCTCGACAACCTCATACTCGATCCGGACGACGGTCGCGTCCGGGCCGTGCTCGACTGGGAGCTGACGACCCTCGGGGATCCGCTCGCCGACCTCGGTCTTCTGCTGGTCTACTGGGCACAGCCGGAGGATGCGACCATCCCCCTGCCGGATGCGCCGACCCTGGTCGAGGGGTTCCCGGACCGCGAGGCGCTCGTGGCGCGCTACGCCTCCGGCTCGGGTCGGGACGTCTCCCAGATCGGCTTCTTCGTGGCGTTCGGCTACTGGAAGCTGGCGTGCATCCTGGAGGGCGTGTACGCCCGGACCCGCTCCGGCGCCTACGGCGACGATACCTCCGCGGCGGAGCCGTTCGCTCGGATCGTGATCGAGTTCGGTGAACGGGCGGCCGAGGCCGCCGCTGACGCCGGGCGATGACGGTGGCTCGGCCCCGAGCGCTCCTCTTGGACTACGTCGGGGTGCTCACGCCGGACGTTGCAGCGTCCTGCGCCGCTTTCGAACGCGCCGTCGGGATCCCGGAAGGTCGCTGTTTCGACCTGCTCGTCGCCGACGGACGGGACGATCCACAGGGGGGTGTCATCGGCGCGCTCGAGCGGGGGGAGATCACCACCGCGAGCTTCGAGTGGCGGCTGCGCTGGCTGCTCGAGGACGACGGGTGGGCGCCACCGGCCGGCCCGATGCTGCCGGGCCTGTTCGCCCAGGTGCGACCGAGCGGCCGCCTGTGGGATGTCGCGGCGCAGGTCCGTGCCGCCGGGGTGCCCACCGGCGTCGTCTCCAACTCGTGGGGGTTGGCGATGTACCCGCGCGCGTACCTCGACGAACGGTTCGACGTCCAGGTGATCTCCGGCGAGGTCGGGCTGCGGAAGCCCGACCCGGCCATCTTCGAGCTCGCGGCCGCCTGGCTCGGGATCCCACCCGGCGAAGGTGTCTTCGTCGACGACCACACGCGCAACGTCGCCGCTGCTCGGCAGGTCGGGATGACCGCGTTGCATCATGAGGGCGACGACGCCGCCACCGCCTCCCGCCTGCGGTCGCTCTTCGACGTCTGAGGACGGAACCGGCCGATCCGCGGGCGCCGGTCGGCGGCGGTCAGTTCGGATCGATCCCGTTCGGCGACGGTCGGTCCAACGCCAGGATCTCCGGTCGTCTGGAGCGCAGTCGCCAGCCGATGCTCGCGGCGATGAGGATGATCACCCCGCCGGAGGCGTAGGCCGCCGCGGTGCCGAACAGGTCGGCCAGACCGGCGAGTGCCAGGGAGCCGATCCCTTCGGCGAGTGCCAGGCCGGCCACCATCGTCGCGGTGATCTGGCCCATGCGGCCCTTCGGTGCCAGCCGCAGGAACGTCAGTTGGGGGCCGACGATCCAGGCGGTCCCGGCGCCGACCAGGACGTTCGCGGCCGCGACACCGCCGGAGGTCCGGGCGACGGCGGCCAGGATCAGCGCGAGCCCGAGCAGGGTCAGGTGGGTCAGTTGGACGCGAGGCCGTCGAACCCGAGGCGAGCGGCCCGCCCAGATCATCGCGACGACCTGGCCGGCAGGTGCCGCGGCGAGCACCACCGGACGCAACGGGTCGTCCGGGGCGGCGACGGTCGGTGCCAGCGCCTCCGGCAGCGAGGAGACCAGACCGGTGACGACCACCAACCCGCCGAGCATCCGCAGGACCGGGTCTCGGCGGATGTCCGCAAGTCCGCCGCCGATCGGCTGACGTGGTTCGCGCTCCTGCGCGCGCGGCAAGGGCAGCCGGAGGAGGACGACCGCAGCGAGCAGGAAGCTGGCGGCGTCGAGCAGCAGCGCGACGTCGGCCCCGAGCAGCACGTACAGCGCGCCACCCGTGAGGTAGCCGATCACCTGCGCACCCTGGTCGGTGGAGCCGAGCAGCGCGATCAGCGCGCCCCGGTGTTCATCGTCCACACCCTCGGCCATCGCCGCCGAGCGGACCGCGACGGTGGCGACCCGCACCGCGGCGAGCCCCGCGGCGGTCGCGAAGACCACCAGGACGCCGTCGAACAGCACCGGGAGGCAGATCACGGCGCCTCCGGTCACCTGAAGCGTCGCCAGGGCCTTGGGCCGGTCGAACCGGTCCAGCCACGGGCCGGCCACGATCCCGGTGAGCAGCGACGGGATGACCCCGACCGCCAGCACGATCGCCGCGCCGATCGTCGCCCCGGTGCGGTCCGCCGCGAGGAACAGCAACGCACCGAGCCCGACGTAGTCGCCGACCGTCGAGGTGGCCGCGGCCACCCACAGGCGCCGGACCGTGCGCGAACCCAGCGCCGCCCGGTACCCCGACGTCGGCATCGAGACCTCTCGGTGGCGCTCGGGGACGGGCAGTGGTGAGCGGGAGCCTAGGTGCGGACCGTGGTCGTGGTGTCACGATGCGGTGGACGCGCGCGTGGTCGCAGCACATCCCGGGTCGGGTGGAGTAGGGTCCGCGCCATGACGATCTCTGATGCTTCCGAAGAACGCCTGGCGCTGTTCATCGACCACGAGAACGTGGCCATCGGTGCACGCGACATCGGCTTCCGTTTCGACCCCCAGCCCCTGCTGGACGCCCTCGCTGAACGCGGACGGTTGGTCACCCGGCGTGCCTACGCCGACTGGAACCTGTTCCGTGATGACCGACGTGCCATGGTCGATGCGACCGTGGAACTGATCGAGATCCCGCAGCGCTCGGATTCGGTCCGCAAGAACGCGGCGGACATCCAGATGGCCGTCGACGCCATGGAACTCGCGCTGACCCGAGAGTTCGTGTCGACCTTCGTGGTGGTGTCCGGGGACTCGGACTTCACCCCGCTGGTCAGCAAGCTCCGGCAGTTGAACAAGCGCGTGATCGGAGTCGGGCTCAAGGGCTCGACATCGGCCATGCTGCCACCGGCATGCGACGAGTTCCTCTTCTACGACCGGTTGGAAGGGGCGTCGCGCCGTGAGTCATCGGCGCCCGCGTCCAAGCAACGTCGTCCAGCCAAGAAGGCCAAGCCGGTGGCGGCACCGAGCACGAGCGGGGGTGACGAGGGACAGGTCGCGCAGGACGCGCCGACCAAGCCCAGTTCCTCGCAGAAGCAGGACCTGCGCAAGCTCGAGCGGCAGATCACGCGCACCCTCGCGGGGGTGCAGTCGTCCGGCGCCGGTGCGGTGCAGGCGTCGAACCTCAAACGGGCGCTGCTGCGCAAGGACCCGACCTTCACCGAGAGCGATTTCGGTTTCCGCGGGTTCCGCGAGATGCTGCGACACCTCGCCGAGAACGGCGTGATCCTGCTCACCGACGGCTCGGCCCCCGGCGACCCGGAGGTCGACCTGCCGGCGGCACCGAAGGACGAGGACGCCGCGTTCGACCTGCTGCGGAGCACCGTCAAGGAGTTGATGGTCGAACTCGGTGGCGACCCGCCGCTGTCCGGGCTCAAGGACCAGCTGCGCAAGCGGGACGAGAGCTTCTCGGAGAAGGACTTCGGCTACTCCGGCTTCCTACAGTTCTGCAAGGCGGCGGTCACCAAGGACGTCGTCGAGATGGACTGGGAGGAGGAGGACGAGGAGTACTACCTCTACGTCGACGAGGGCGAGAAGGCCACGACCTCGTGATCTGACGGGCCGGCAGCACGTGCCTGCCGGCCTGGCCCGAGCGCAGGCTCAGCTGCCGGCGCCGGGCTGGATCACCTCGTCGATCAGGCCGTAGTCCTTGGCCTCCTGCGACGTCATCCAGAAGTCGCGGTCGGTGTCCTTGGCGATCTGCTCGACCGACTGTCCGGTGCGCTCAGCCATGATCTCGTTGATGCGCTCGCGCATCCACACGATGTTCTTGGCCTGGATCTCGATGTCCTTCGCGGTGCCTCGGGCCCCACCGAGCGGCTGGTGGACCATGATGCGGGAGTTCTCGGTGGCCGAGCGGTTCCCGGTCCCGGTGCACAGCAGGAAGGCTGCGGCGGACGCGGCCAGCCCGAGGCAGCGCGTGTTGACCTTGCTGCGCAGCAGGGTGATCGTGTCGTAGAGGGCGAACATCCCCGTGATGACCCCACCGGGGGAGTTGATGTAGAGGGTAATGTCCTCGTCGCTGTCGGCGTCGAGCGCGAGGAGCTGGGCGACGATCTGGTCGCCGTTGTCGTCCTGGAGCGCTCCCTTGAGGAACAGGATCCTGGAGTCGAACAGCGTGTCGAACGCTCGGTGCGAGCTGCCGAGCAGCTTCTCGATCTCGTCGGCCACGGGGGTGCCTCTCCGTCGAAGGTGCGGTGGGTCCGCTGGGCGGGGTGATGGTAGCGATGGGGTCCGGTGCTTCCGTGCGCTTGCGTCGCAGCCGCTAAAGGCCCGCGTGCGCGGCCTGGATCGCGGGCGGACCCCGTCGGACGGACGTCCCGGCGCTTGACCGTGCGCGGGTCGCGCAGCACACTTCACGCGACCACCGCACCCAACTGTGCGATGCTGCCACTGTCGGGCGACGCATCGCGGCCCGACCAGGTACTGGCAGCGGTAGGAGGGGAGTCACGGTGAGCGAGGAAGACGAGGAAGGCAAGAGCGGTCGACGGTCGAGCGGGTCACGGACCCTTTCGCGCGGGCTGTCCCTGCTCAACGCGCTCGGTGAGCACAGCGACGGTGCGACCGTCTCCGGGCTCGCGGAGGCGACGGGACTCGACCGGGCGGTGCTCTACCGGCTCCTGGACACGCTGGTGGCGGAGGGTTTCGTCACCCGCGATCACGAGACCCGCCGCTACCGGCTCGGCCTGTCGATGCTCGAGCTCGGCGTCCGCGCTGCGCAGGGGCTGGAGGTGCGTCGGCTGGCCGGACCACCGCTCCGCTCGCTGTCGGACGACACCAACGAGACCGCCTGCCTCGCGGTGCGCGACCGCAACGACCTGGTGGTCGTGGAGGTCATCGAACCGGGCGACCGCTTCGTGCAGGTCAACTACCGCGTCGGTTTCCGGCACGAACTCGGTGTCGCCGCCCATGGCAAGGCGTTGCTCGCCTTCCTCCCCGAGGGGGCGCGCAACCCGGACCTGCAGACCGTTCGGCAGCGTGGTGTCGCCTACACCCGCGACGAGCTCGAGCCGGGGGCCTCGGGTGTGGCGGCACCGGTGTTCGACCACACCGGCAAGGCCGTCGCCGCCGTCGGCATCGTCGCGCCGACCGCACGGCTGCCGGAGCCGGAGTCGATCGCCCTGCGGGTGCTGCGGTCCGCCCGCGAGATCTCCGAGCGCCTCGGTTGGCGTCCGCGCCGGGCGACGTGACCACCGTGGCCGACGACGAGCGTCCCATCGCCACCTCCGACGATCCGGTGCGGCTCGCCACCGTCGAGTTGCTCGGAGCGCTGGCCTACGGGCAGCTGCGGGCCGTCGAGGCCGCGGCCCGGCTGATCGGGCTCGCGCCCGATGCCCGGACCGCGGACGTCGTCGCCGACGTCGTCGAGCACGAGCTCGGTGCCTACCGCCAGCTACGCGACCACCTCGCCGACCGCACCGAACTGCCGACGGCGGTGATGGACCGCCAGAAGCCCCACTTCGACGCCTACTTCGACCGGGCACCCCTCAACGACTGGTTCGGTGCGTCGGTGTTCTTCGCCTTGGGGCTGCCGATGGCATCCGACTTCGCCCACGCCATCGCGCCGGTGCTGGAGGACCGCACCGCGCAGGTGGTCACCGATGCCATCGCCGGCCGGCCGAGGTTCGAGCAAGGCGCGATCGAGCAGCTCGCCGAGCAGTTGGTCGACGCCGACGCGCGGGAGCACGCCCGACACCTCGCGGCCGACCTGCTCGGTCGTGCACTGACCAGCTACCAGGGGGCGGTGTCGGACACCGACGCGCTCACGGTGCTCCTCGCCGCCGGCGACGACGGGGAACGCAGCCCGGAGCGGCGGGTCAAGGAACTGGCCATCGAGGTGCTGGGTGCCCACCGCCGCCGGACCGTCGAACTCGGCCTGGAGGACCTCGACGACGTCCGCTGAGCATCCCAAGGTGCGGTCGTCGACCGTACGGGTCGACGACCAGGCGTCTTGGATCGGGCTGCGTCGGGCGCTCATCCCCGTGCCGCCCCACGTTCAGGCGCTCGCTCCGACGTCGTCGTCGCTCTGCCCCGGCGCGGTGCGCTCGGCCAGCGTCCGCTGGACCGCGGCGGAGTTGGTGACCAGTTCGCCGAAGCCTTCGGGGTCGGCGAGGAACCAGGAGTGGCCCGCGTCGGCGATGATGTCGCCCGGAGCGCCGGCCGCCTCGCACAGGGCGAGGAACGTCGCCTCCGGGACGACCTTGTCCTCCGAGCCCCACAGGATCGATACGGGCAGACCCTGTTCGGCCAACTCGCGCAGTTCCTCGCGCAGATCGGCGGTACGAGCCAGATCGGCGGTGCGCCGCAAGGCCCCAGGGTTCGACAGCGCGTTGGAAACCAGGTCGCGGGCGACGACGGGCAGGACCCGGCGGTAGTCGGCGGCGCGGAACTCGCTCGGCAGCCGGAGCCCCCAGTCCCACCAGGGGCGGTCGGCCAACGACCGTTCGCCGCGGCGGCCCTGCTTCCACACCGATCCGCCCACGGAGTTGACCAGCACCAGGGACCGGACGCGGTCGGGGAGGGTGGACGCGAAGGCCACCGCGACCGCTCCACCGAACGAGTGTCCGACCAACGCGACCGGTTCGTGGAGGTCGAGCGTCTCGAGCAGGTCATCGACCCAGGTGACGAGCTTGTCGAAGGTGTACTCGCCCTCGAGCGGGTCGCTGCGACCGAACCCCGGCAGGGCCGGCGCGATCACGCGTGACCCGGTCGCGGCGATGGTCGGCAGCGCCTTGGCGTATGAGCGTGCGGAGAGCCCCCAGCCATGGAGGAACAACACCGTCGGACCGTCGCCTGCGTCGCCGTAGCCGACCGACCGTCCGTCGATGACGGTCCGGTGCCACCGGAGTCGCACGTCGTGCGACCGCGTCACGTCCGCCTCCCGCCGCCGGCTGACGAGGGATCCCGGCGGATCGCCGACCCTCACCACGTCACGCCAGTCTACCGGTGGTGGTCGTTGTGCCGGCTCCCGCGGTTGGCCCGGACCGGTCCACGCCGTGGTCGGGTCCGAACGACGTCCGAGCCCCGGTCGGCCCCGGAACGAGCGCCGGGTGCCGCACGGGCTGCCGATGTGGCAGCATGCGCGACCTCAGCGACGTCAGGGAACACGATGACAACCACGGTCGGAATCGCCGGCGGCACCGGTGCGCTCGGACGCGGGCTCGCCGCCCGCTGGGCAGTGGCGGGGGTCCCGGTGCGGATCGGGTCGCGTGACGCGGCGCGGGGGGAGACCGCCGCGGCGGAGCTCAACGCCGAACTGCCGGCGGACGCCGTCGCCGTCGACGGGGGGCACCTGTCGTGGTTGACCGATCGCGACGTGGTCGTGCTGGCGGTGCCGTACGAGTCGGTCGCCCCGACGCTGGCTGCCCTCGCTGACCTGCCGGATGGCCGGCTGCTGGTCTCCGCCTTGAACCCGCTGGCGTTCGACGCCGACGGGCCGTACGCGGTCGCTTCCGCCGGGGGTGAGAGCATCGCCGAGCAGGTCGCTGCCACGTTCCCCACGGCGCGGGTGGTGGGCGCCTTCCACACGGTGTCGAGCCGTCAGCTCGCCCAGCTCGACCGCCCGATGGACGAGGACGTCCCGGTCGTCAGCGACGACGAGGATGCGATGGCCACCGTGATCACCCTGGCCGACCGCATCGAGGGGTGTCGCGGTGTGGCGGTCGGCCGTCTGCGGCTCGCGGCCACCCTCGAGGCGCTCACCCCGGTGCTGATCTCGGTCAACAAGCGGCACGGTGCGCACACCGGCATCCGGTTCAGCGACCTCGACCTCGGCTGAGGTCGGCGACCGGCCGCCTGGGGTCGCCGTCGGTCACTCGTGCGTGGCCGGGCGATCCATGGCCTCCTCGCGTTCGCGGGCGGCCTCGGCGCGGTAGGCGTCGTGGAGTTGACGCCAGATCGGGCCGGGGGTGCCGTCTCCGATCGCGACGCGGTCGACCGCGACCAGCGGTACGACCCCGCGTCCGGCCGAGGTCAACATCGCCTCGTCGGCGTCCAGCAGGACGCGACGGGCCAACGCGCGCCGTTCGACCGTCAACCCGAGGCCTGGTGCCAACTCCAGCACGACGTCGAGCGTGACCCCCGGCAGGAGACCGAGGTCGGCCGGCGGGGAGATCAGTCGCCCCTCGACGACCGCGATGACGTTGGCGGTGGCCGCTTCCAGGACGTGCTCGTCGTCGCCGATCCACAGCGCTTGGTCCGCCCCACGTTCCCGCGCTTCACGCAGGGCGAGCAGCGCCGGCAGGCTGGAGACCGACTTGATGTGGGGCAGCGGCCGCGCCCCGGGCACCGTGACCGCCGTGACGGGTGGTGGCGGGGTGCCCGGTGCGTGCGCCAACGGGTGCCAGGTCGCCACGATCGTCGGGGTCCCCGCCGGGCCACCAGGTACCGGCAGGGTGGGGTCCATCTCGCCCGCGGAGATCGTCAGGCGTACGACCCCGTCCGTGCCGGGTCGCTGCTGACGGTTGGCGGCGGCTACCTCGGTGACCGCTCGCCGTAGCGTCGATGCGTCGATGGTGAGGCCCATCGCTGCGGCTCCACGCCGCGCCCGGTCGACGTGCTGGTCCAGGCGGAAGGGATGTCCGTCGTCGACGCGGAGGGTCTCGTACACGCCTTCGCCGCTGCGGAACGCCCGGTCGTACACCGATACGCGCGCCCGTTCCGCGGGGAGCACCTGCCTGTCGAGCCAGACCAGTGGTGTCGTCATCGTCGGCTCCGGGAGCTCGGGAACGCAGGGATGCGGGTGGCCCGGCCGGTCGCCGAGCCGCGGTCTCGGGTCTCCGCAGTGATCCGTGTGCCCTGCACCGCTCGCAGGAACGCGGTCGCCTTGTCGAGGGACTCGGCGTGCTCCTCGGCCGGGTCGGAGTCGGCCACGACCCCGCCACCAGCGCCGTAGTCGACCCGGCCGTCGGCCTGGCGGGTGGCCGTGCGGATCGCGACCGAGAGGTGAGCCGCGCCGGGGCCCAGGAACCCGATCGCTCCGCAGTACCAGCCGCGGCGGACCGGTTCGAGCCGTTCGATCAGCTCCATCGCCGCGACCTTGGGAGCGCCGGTGATCGACCCGCAGGGGAGCGTGGACCGGAGCAGCCCGCCGTAGCCGGTCCCCGGCTGCAACCGGCCGGCGACGGTCGAAGTCAGGTGCCAGACGGTCGGATGCGCCTCGAGCGCCGTGAGCTCCTCGACCCGGACCGTGCCCGTCCGGCAGACCCGTCCGAGGTCGTTGCGCTGCAGGTCGACGATCATGACGTTCTCCGCACGGTCCTTGGCCGACGCGACCAGGTCGTCGGCCAGCGCCGCGTCCACCCGGGCGTCATCGCTGCGCGGTCGGGTGCCCTTGATCGGGCGTGTGACCACCCGGTCGCCGCCGACCTGCAGGAACGTCTCCGGGGAGATCGACGCGATCCCGGTATCGGGGAGCGCGGCGCCGAACGCGGCCGGGGAGGCCGTCCGCAGCGCCCGGTACAACCGGTGGACGTCCCCTTCGAACCGTGCGGTGAGCCGTTGCGTGACGTTGACCTGGAAGGCGTCCCCGGCGGCGATGGCCGCCTGCGCCGTTTCGACCGCGTTGAGGTACGCCTCGCGGGTGAGGCTGGTCTCGATCACCTGTGGTGACGTCGAGGTGGTGGCGGTCGCTCGCCGTCGCGGGCCGGCAGCCACCCGGTCGAGCACGTCCCGGACGCGGCGGGACGGCGGACGCGTCGCCGGGGCAGGGGTCCAAGCGACCACGGTGGCGCGGTCACGATCGGGCGGGACGGCCACGACCGTGCCGGCCACACGGAGCGAGACGTGTGCCTGATCGCGGTCGGCTGCGGCGTGGACGGGCAGGCGCTCGACCCGTCGGGCGAGGTCGTAGCTCAGGGACCCGAGCAGTCCACCGGGGAACGGCGGCAGCGCCGGATCGACGGCCACGTCCGGTCCGATGGCCAGCTGGTGCGCCACGTGGTCGATCGCGGCGAACGGATCCCATCCGAGGTCGACCGGGTCCGATCGGTCGTCGAGCAGCCAGCTTCGACGCCCGTCGTCGACGACCCGTGGACCGTCGTGGGGGACCACGTAGCTCCACCCGGCACCGGCAGCCGTCTCGAGCAGATCGCAGGGGGAGAGGATCGAGCACAGCACGTCCAGGTCGACCGACCCGTCGTCGCGTCGAGGGGGGTCCGGGATCGGTCGCTGCAGCGCGTCGGGTCCGGGCCGGTCCGCCGTGGCCATCGTCAAGACGGACCGGGCACGCCGTACTTGGCGCGGAAGGCGTCCGCGGCGAGCTCTTCGAGGTCGTCCTCGACCTCGGTCTGGAAACCCTCGGCCTGCGCGGGGTCGCTGAAGGTCCGGGCCCAGATCAGCCCGCCGGTCGCCGCGTCCTGAAGCTGGACGTCGATCAGTAGCCCGGCGTCGTACGCGCCGCGGTGACGGGTCAGGAGGCGGTACTGGGACCGGGCGCTCGCGCCTTCCGGCAGGGTGGTCACGGCAGGTCTCCTGAGCGAGTGGGACCGGGGGCGATCGGGCGTCACCGGAACGTAGCCGGTGCCCCCGGGTGTGGCGCTCGGGGCCGGCGGTAGGCTGCCCACCGGCACAGCCACGACGATGGTCGACGAGCGCGAAGGGGCAAGCCGTGCAGGTCTACACCAAGACCGGTGACGATGGCACCACCGGTCTGCTGTACGGCGGGCGGGTCGACAAGCACGACCTCCGCACGTCCGCGTACGGCACCGTCGACGAGACCTGTTCTGCGCTCGGTCTGGCCCGCGCCGAGCTCGAGGGCGACCTCCACGACGAGGTGCTGCGGATCCAGCGCGAGCTGTTCGTCGTCGGAGCGCAGCTGGCCACCCTGGTCGAGCACTGGGAACGGCTGCAGGTGGGCGTCAGCTGTGTGGATGCGGCGATGGTGGATGCGCTGGATGGGCGCATCGATGCCTGCGTCGAGCGACATCCACTGCCGCAGCACTTCGTGGTCCCCGGAGGGACGCGTGCGGCGGCCGCGCTCGACCTCGCCCGGACCGTCTGCCGTCGAGCGGAACGCGAGGTCGTGGCGATGCAGCGCGCCGGTCTGCTCCCAGACGACGCGCCGCTTCGCTACCTCAACCGGTGTGCGGATCTGCTGTACGTGCTCGCACGCGAAGCGGAAGGAACGCACCTGCCCTCGCGCGAGGATCTGGCTGGTGGATGAGGTCCGCGACGATCTCGGCCGGCTCCTGGAGCTGCCGGCGTCGCCGCGACGGATCGTCTCGCTCGTCCCAAACCTCTCGGAGACGCTCTGGTGGTGGCACCTGGCCGATCGGGTCGTCGGGCTGACGGACTTCTGCGTCGCGCCACCGCACGTGTTCGAGCACGCGGTGCGGGTCCGTGGCACGAAGAACCCGGCCGTGGACCGGATCGTCTCGCTCGAACCGGACCTGGTGCTCGCCAACGAGGAGGAGAACCGTGAGTTGGACGTACGCCGGCTGGCCGACGCCGGCGTCGCGGTGTACGTCACCCGGGTGCGGTCGTTGCCGGACGCCTCGGCGTCGTTGGCCGGGCTTGGCCGTGCCGTCGGGCAGCCGACGCTGGCCACCGGCACCGGGCAGGCCATCCTCCGTGCGCTCGACCAGGCCCGCCCACCAGCCGAAGCGATCGCCGCAGTGTGCCCCATCTGGCGTGACGGTGACCAGCGGGGTGACGCGGAGACGTGGTGGCTGATCGGTGGGGACACCTTCGCCGGGGACCTGCTGGAACGCTGCGGGTTCGTCCCGGCCCTGCCGTCGCTTGCCGATGCGCGTTACCCGCGGTACCGCCGCGACGAGCTCGAGGAAGCACGGCCCGCGGCGGTGCTGCTTCCCGACGAGCCGTACCGTTTCGCCGCGTCCGACGCCGAGGTGTTCGCGTCCTGGCCGGCCCGGGTGCGCCACCTCGATGGCACCGCCCTGTCCTGGTGGGGCCCCCGGACGCCGCACGCCATCGGCGACCTCGTGCGTCTCGCGCGCCAGATGGCTCGACCCCGGCGGCGTGGACGGCCAGGGTCCGACCGAGAGGCGTAGGAGTCCGTTGAGGTGGGACGACGTTCCGGACAGCCCGACCTCGTCGCCTTCCACGGCGACGCCCGTGCCGCACGGCGAACGATCGCGCGGCTCTCGCGCGCCGGGATCGACGGCGGGGCGATCGAACTGCTCGGTCGTTCGGTCGTGGTCACCGCCGGCCGGCACGGCGACCGCCAGACCGATCTGGGGTCGAGCCTGGCGCTCGGCGGTCTCCTGCTCCGTGGGTTCGGGTGGGGCGCGGTGCCGGGTGCGATCTTCGGGGCCGTCCTGCTCGCCGTGGTCGCCGGGTCGGAGGCCAACGTGGTGCTCGCTGGCGCCGGCGGCGGTGCGTTCTTCGGTGGCGCGGTCGGTGCGCTGACGGGCCTGCTCACCGCCCCGACGATGGTCGCCTCCTGGGAGCGCACGTTCTCGCCGATGGTCCCCGGGGCGATCGCGGTGGGGGTCCGGGTCGAGGACGGCCCGACGGGCGCACGCGCCCGCCGGGTGCTGCGGGGATGTGCCACGGCGGCGATCCGCAGCGTGGCCGACCTGGACGAACTCCCGGATGGCCCCTTGGATCCGGCGCGCCTTCGCGCCGACCAGGACCACCCGGACGGGGGGTGAGCCCCTGCAGGGCGGAAACATGTGTGATACATACATATCATGACCTCGATCCCCGCGACCACCGATCGCCATGCCGCCTTGGACGCGCTCGACGACGCGCTCGTGGAGCTGCGACGGGTGCAGCTGCGGCCGGGCTACCGGCGGCGACTGCTCGAGGGGCTCGCCGCTGACGTGCCGCTGGCGGTCCTGCGCTTGCTGCGGGTCGTTCAACGCGCTGACGAGGCACCGACGATCGGGGCGGTGGCGGAGGTCCTGGTGATCGATCCGTCCACCGCGAGCCGCGTCGTCGATCGTGCCGCGGAGACCGGCTACCTGGAGCGACGTCCCTGCGACGACGACCGTCGTCGGGCGCGGCTCCAGCTGACCTCGCGAGGGGAGGAGTTGCTCGCGGCGGTCAGCCAGCGTCGGCGGGAGCTCCTCGCCGAGGTGGCGTCCGACTGGACCGCGGACGAACTCGCCCAGGTGATCGGTCACCTCGAGCGCCTCCAGGCGGGCTTCGACGCGTTGGAGGGGTCGGCATGAGGCAGGACCCCGATTACCGGCGATCGCGCGCCGGTCACGGCGCGGCCGCACCCGCACCGCGGATGGCCTCCGATCCCGCACCGCGTGGTTCGTTCCGGTTGCTCGTCGACCCGGTGTTCGGGCCGTTCTTCGTGGGCAAGCTGCTCTCGACGGCGGGGATCTGGGTCCACAACATCGTGGCGGCGATCATGGCGTTCGAACTATCAGGGTCGGCGTTCGTGGTCGGTCTGGTCAGTGTCATGCAGTTCGGCCCCCAGCTGGTACTCGCACCGCTGTCGGGTGCCATGGCTGACCGTGGAGACCGCCGCCGGCAGGTGATCCTCGGCCGGCTCATCGCGGCCTCCGGCTCCGGTGGGCTCGCGCTGTGGATCGCACTGGTCGGGGTCGACGGGCTTCCGGGAGCGTGGCCGGTGGTCGCTACGGCGCTGGTCGTCGGCATCGGGTTCGTCGTCGGTGGACCAGCGATGAACGCGATGATCCCGGCCCTGGTCCGGCCAGGGGAGTTGGCCACGGCGGTCGCGCTCAACAGCGTCCCGTTCACGATCGCCCGTGCTGGCGGGCCGGCCGTCGGAGCGGTGGTGGCCGCCAGCGCCGGGCCGGCGACCGCGTTCGCGATCGCCGCGCTCACCAACCTGCTCTTCGTCGCGCTGCTGTGGCCGCTCTCGTTCCGGTCCCGGGCGGAGGGCGGTGGCAAGGGCGACATGCGAGTGCGGGCCGGTCTGGCCCACGTCCGACGCGACCCCGGCATCGTGCTGCTGCTGGTCGGCGTCGCCGCGATCGGACTGGGCGCCGACCCGGTCATCACGCTGACCCCCTCGGTCGCCGCCGGCTTCGGGGCCGGATCCGAACTGGTCGGGGTCCTCGCGTCGTCGTTCGGGGTCGGAGCCGGGCTGGCGTTCGTCGTCCTCTCGGTCCTGCGTCGACACCTGGGGCTGCCGCGGCTCGGCACGCTCGGGCTCGTGCTGCTGGCGCTCGGCACGGGCGCGGCCGGCGTCAGCCCGACACCCGCGTTGGCGGTGGCCGCGTTCGTGGTGGGTGGCATCGGTCTGACCATGTCGTTGACCAGTCTGAGCACCCAGCTCCAGGAGCGCGTGCCCGATGCGCTGCGTGGCCGGGTCATGGCCCTGTGGTCGGTGGCGTTCCTGGGCTCACGACCGATCTCGGCGGCGACCAACGGTGCCGTGGCCGATGCCTGGTCGCCGGCCACCGCGTTCCTGGGCGTCGCCGCGTTGGTGCTCGTGGCTGCGCTGTGGACCCGGCCCGGGCGACTGGCGGCGCGTCCCGCTCCGGCGGCGACGAGCGGCGGCTGACGTCTGCCGCCGCCACCGGACCACCGGGCCTCGTCCCCGGCTCGACGTCGACCTCATCAGCCGGAGTCGGTCGGCGGGCGCTCGCCGTCCGCGCCGTCGGCTCCCCGGTGTGCGCTGATGAACCAACCGATCAGCCCAGCGGTCACGGCGAGCGCGACGAAGGTCAGCGGCGGCATCGGCTCGACCGCGTCCGCCCAGTGGGTCGTCTGCCGGTTGGCGTGGATGACACGCCATCGGTTGCCCAGCCCCAGGGTTCCGAGGGCGTGGCCGACGACCACCAGCGTGCGTGCGGCGCCGACCTCGGCCACCCGGTTGGCAGCGGCGACCGGTGCCAGCGCGACGGCAGCGACCACGATCGGCCCGGCCGCGAGCTCCCGCAGTCGGCTCCCTCGGGCGTTCGGCGTGCCGTCCTCGCTCCACCCGGTCGCGACGGGATCCGGCAGGTCGTTGGCGAAGGCGACGGCGACCGCCAGCGTCCCGACGGTCGTCACCAGCGGGATCGCCCACTCCAGCAACCGACCTGACGAGGTCATCCGCGCCAACCGTTGGTGATCGGTACCCGTCGGTCACGTCCGAACGCTCGCTCGGTGATCTTCGGGCCCGGCGCCGCCTGGCGGCGCTTGAACTCCGCCCGGTCGACCAACTGCACGACGCGACGCACCTCCCGTTCGTCGTGGCCGCGCTCGACGATGCCCGTGATCCCCAGGTCGAGCTCGACGTAGGCGGTGATGATGTCGTCCAGCACCTCGTACGCCGGTAGCGAGTCCTGGTCGAGTTGTCCGGGACGCAGCTCCGCTGACGGCGGCTTGTCGATGGTGCTCACCGGGATCACCTCGCCGTCGCGGTTGCGCCAGCGGGCCAGGTCATAGACCAGGAGCTTCGGGACGTCCTTCAACGGGGCGAACCCTCCGGCCATGTCGCCGTACAGCGTGGCGTAGCCGACCGCGTACTCCGACTTGTTGCCGGTGGTGAGCACGATCGCTCCACGCTCGTTGGACAGCGTCATCAGGGTGAGGCCGCGCAGCCGAGACTGCAGGTTCTCGTAGGCGGTCCCCGGCTGCCGGCCGTCCCCGCGGTCGAAGCCGGTGACGACCAGATCGGCGAGCATGTCGCTCGCTGCCGTCATCGGACCGGCGATCGACAGCTCGCGGTAGTGGGCGTCGAGGTGGTGGGCGAGCGCTACGGCGTCCGCGAGCGAGTGGTCGGACGAGTACGGCGACGGCATCGCGACCGTCAGCAGCCGTTCCCCACCGAGGGCGTCCGCGGCCAACGCGGCCGTGACGGCCGAGTCGATCCCGCCCGACAGCCCGACGATGGCCTCCTCGAACCCGTTGCGGTGGCAGTAGTCGCGGATCGATCGCATCAGGGCGTGCCAGACCTCACCGATCGGGTCGAGCCGTTCCGCATCCGTCCGCAGGACCGACGGGCGCTGCTGGGTCGCACGTCCCTGGTCGTCGCTCCCGGCCTGGTCATCGGGTCCGCCCACCTCCAGATCGACGATGACCAGGTCCTCGACGAACTGGCCGCCGCGGGCGAGCACCGCACCGTCCGCGGCCAGGACCATCGAGTCACCGTCGAAGACGACCTCGTCCTGGCCGCCCACCACGTTGCAGTACAGCAGTGGGACCGCGGCCTGCGTGGCGTGGTGACGCACCCAGGCCTCCCGCTCCTCCCGCTTGCCCCGGTGGTAGGGGGAGGCGTTGAGGCTGGTGAGGACCTGCGCCCCGGCGGCGACCGCCGTCTGGGCGGGGCCGGTCTCGGTCCACAGGTCCTCGCAGATCGTCACCCCGACCTCGACGCCGGCGACCTCGACGACGCACGGCACATCGCGTGGGGTGAAGTAGCGCGCCTCGTCGAAGACGCCGTAGTTGGGCAGCCGCAGCTTGTCGTAGGTCCCCACCACCTGACCGTTGCGCAGGACCGCCGCGGAGTTGGTGAGGTTCCGGGTGGCTAGAGCGACGTCCCAGTGGACCGCGTCGGTGGTGTCGCCTTCACCGGCGCCGACGTAGCCGAGCACGGCGGTGGTCCCGGCCGGGCCCGCTGCCGCGAGCGACTCGAGCGCGGCGAGGTTGGCGTCGACGAACTCGCGCTTGAGCAGCAGGTCCTCCGGCGGGTAGCCGGTGATCGTCAGTTCGGTGAAGACGATCAGGTCCACGTCCAGTTCGGCCGCGTCACGCCAGGCGCGAAGCACCCGTCGAACGTTGCCGTCGATGTCGCCGACGGCGGCATCGATCTGTCCGAGCGCGATCCGCAGGTGCATCCGACGCCTTCCGGTGATGCGGTACGGGGGACCGCGGAGACGAAACCTGGCTGAAACGGTGGCTCAACGGCGGGGAAACGGCCCCTCCGTAGCGTCCTCGACCGTACCGGCGGCATCGGAGGCTCTCGCTCGTGCGGAACCTCGAGGATCGAGACCGACACGCCGCACCGAGGACCGGATCCCCTGGAGGGTCGAAGTGAAGCGAATCACCAAGTTGGGGGCGATCACGACGCTGCTCATGCTCCTCGTGGGGTCACCCGCGTACGCGCAGGACGGCGTCAGCGTCGACGACCTCGCCCTGGCAACCACCGTCCTGTACCTGATGGTCGCGACCGTGCTGGTCTTCATCATGCACGCGGGCTTCGCGATGCTCGAGGCCGGGTTCACCCGGCAGAAGAACACCGCGAACATCATCGGCAAGAACCTGATGACCATCACCCTGGGCATCCTGGTGTACTACGCCATCGGCTGGGGACTGATGTACGGCGAGCAGGTCGCGGGCCTCTTCGGTAGCGACAACTTCTTCCTGCTCGGCGACACCTACGAGCCCGACGGGACCCTGGAGATCGACTTCGCTTTCCAGGCGATGTTCGCGGCGACGGCCGCCACGATCGTGTCCGGGGCCGTGGCCGAACGCATGAAGTTCGGCGCCTACGTCACGGTGGCGATCGTGATGACCGGGTTGATCTACCCGATCGTCGGTGCCTGGACCTGGGGTGGTGGCTGGATCGACGCCCTCGGATTCGCCGACTTCGCCGGGTCGACGATCGTGCACCTCACCGGTGGTGTCGCCGGCCTGGTCGGCGCGATGTTCCTGGGACCTCGCATCGGCAAGTTCGATCCGCAGACCGGCAAGGCCCGGGGCATCCCCGGTCACTCGATCGCACTCGGTGCTCTCGGGACGCTGCTGCTGTTCTTCGGATGGTTCGGCTTCAACGGCGGATCGGTGCTGGAACTCGACGGGATGCTGATCGGCTACGTCATCGTCACCACCGCGCTGGCGGCGTCGGCCGGTGGCGCAGCGGCCGGCTTCTACACGCGGTTGGCCAACGGCAAGTGGGACGTGGCGATGACGGCCAACGGCATCCTGGCCGGTCTGGTCGGCATCACGGCAGGAGCCGACGCGGTGGCCATCCCGATGGCGGTCGTGGTCGGGTTGCTCGCCGGCGTGCTGGTCGCGGTGTCGGTGCAGATGTTCGATTCGCTCCGCATCGATGATCCGGTGGGTGCGGTCAGCGTGCACGGGACCTGCGGCATCCTCGGCACCGTGTGGGTCGGGCTCGCTGCGACCGACGGTGGCCTGTTCTACGGCGGCGGTGCGGAACTGTTGATCGCCCAGGTCGTCGGTGTCCTCGGGGTCGTTGCCTGGGTCGGCGGCAGCAGCGCGATCCTCTTCGGGGTGCTCAAGAGCATGGGGCAGCTACGGGTCTCCGAGGAGGAGGAGATCGAAGGGCTCGACGTGCATGAGCACGGCGTCCCGGGCTACCCCGAGCTGCAGCGCAGCTGACCGACCCCGCGGGGGACCCTCGCCGACACCGCTGGACCGGGCCGCTCAGCACGGGCACCCCGGTCCAGCGGTGTCACTACGATGCCGGGCCCGGCCCCGACCGGCAGGCCGGCGGCCCCTCGTCAGGAGCGCTTCCCCGTGGACAAGCAGCAGGAGTACGTGCTCCGCACCGTCGAGGAACGCGACGTCCACTTCATCCGGTTGTGGTTCACCGACGTCGTCGGGTTCCTCAAGAGCGTGGCGATCACCGCGTCGGAGCTCGAGAACGCCTTCACCGAGGGCATCGGCTTCGACGGCTCGTCGATCGACGGGTTCGCGCGGGTGCAGGAAGCCGACATGCTCGTCGTGCCGGACGCCTCCACCTTCCAGGTGCTGCCATGGCGGCCGGAGGAGCAGGGCGTGGCACGGATGTTCTGCGACATCCTCACCCCCGATGGCCAGCCGTTCTCCGCCGACCCGCGGTACGTGCTCAAGCGCACCTTGGCGCGTGCCGCGGACCTCGGGTTCACCTTCTACGTGCACCCGGAGATGGAGTTCTTCCTGTTCGAGGACGCGGAGAGCACCGTCCCGCTCGACAACGGGTCGTACTTCGACATGACCCCCCTGGACGTCCAGCAGGACTTCCGTCGCCAGACGATCGGCATGCTCGAGCGGATGGGGATCCCGGTCGAGTTCTCCCACCACGAGGTGGCCCCGTCGCAGCACGAGATCGACCTGCGCTTCGCCGACGCGTTGTCGATGGCGGACAACATCATGACCTTCCGGCTGGTGGTCAAGGAGACCGCCCTGCAACGGGGCATCTACGCGACGTTCATGCCCAAGCCCCTCGAGGGGGAGTGGGGCAACGCGATGCATCTGCACCTGTCGCTGTTCGAGGGTGACACCAACGCGTTCCACGATCCCAGCGACGACAACCACCTCTCGCCGACCGCCAAGGCGTTCACCGCCGGTCTGCTGCACCACGCCCGCGAGATCACCGCCGTGACCAACCAGTGGGTCAACTCCTACAAGCGGCTGACCGCCCGGCTGCACGGGCCGCTGCCCACCGGCGAAGCCCCTGTGTTCGTCGCGTGGGGACCGTCCAACCGCAGCGCGCTTATCCGGGTCCCCGGTTACAAGCCGCGCAAGGGCGCCTCCACGCGGATCGAGTACCGCTCACCGGATCCGGCGTGCAACCCCTACCTCGCTTTCGCGGTGATCCTCTCCGCCGGGCTCAAGGGCATCGAGGAGGGCTACGAACTCACCGACGAGTCGGAGGACAACACCTTCGAGATGACCGCCGCCGAACGTGCGGCGGAGGACATCGAACGGCTACCGGCCAGCCTGGGCGAAGCGTTGAAGATCATGGAGTCGTCCGAGTTGGTCGCGGAGACGCTGGGGGAGCACCTGTTCGCGTACTTCCTGGCGAACAAGCGCCACGAGTGGGAGGAGTACTCCGCCCACGTCACCCAGTTCGAGCTCGACCGGTACCTCCCACTGCTGTAGGCGAGCCGATGGCGTCGCGACGTGGACCGTCCCTGGGGGCCCGCCTGGCGCGTGCGGGTCTCGATCCGGACGCTTCGTTGCCGTTGCTGCGCGACGTCGGGGTGGTCGTCGATGATGAGGTGGTCGACGGATCGCTGCTGGCGCGTCTCTCCGACGCGGCGTCGCCGTGGGACGCGCTGACCTGCCTGTCGGGGCTGGCCACCGCGATGCCCGAGTGGTACGCCGCCGTCCGTGAGGATCCTGACTGGCTGGCCCGCGTCCTGGCGGTCGGTGGCGTCTCACGGCCCCTCGGGGATCTGATCGGCCGCTTCGACGATGCAGTGGACGCGCTGCGGACCCTCGATTCCGTGGACGTCGAGGTGGTGGCGGCCGCGGTGCAGGACGCGATCGTCGCCAACGATGATCCGGACGACGAAGCCGCCGCGATCGCGGCGGTGCGTCGCCGAGCGACGGCGGACATCGCCGCGCGCGACCTCACCGGCGTCGCCACGCTGCCCGAAGTAGCCGGCGAGCTTTCGAAGCTCGCCAGCGCGGTGCTGACCGGTGCGCTCGCCGGGATACACCAGCGTCAGACCGACGGGCACCCGAGCGCGCGGATCGCGGTGATCGGGATGGGCAAGCTCGGAGGCGAGGAGCTCAACTACGTCTCCGACGTGGACGTGGTCTTCGTCCACGAGCCGAACCATGGCGCCGAGGAGGCGGCCGCTGCACGTGAGGTCACGCGGGTGATCTCGCGCCTGCTCGAACTGCTCAACCGTTCGACCACCATGGGGCGTGCCTACGAGGTCGACCCGACGTTGCGGCCGGAAGGGCGGAGCGGGGCGTTGTCTCGTCGCATCAGCTCCTACGTCGCCTACTGGGAGCGGTGGGCGAAGACCTGGGAGTTCCAGGCGCTGTTGAAGGCGCGCCCGATCGCTGGCGACCTCGATCTCGGAGCCGCCTTCCTCGAGGCTGCCGATCCGTTCATCTGGCCGGAGCACCTCGACCCGGACGTCGTTGCTCAGGTCCGGGAGATGAAGTCGCGGATCGAGGCCAAACCGGAGGTCCGCCGGCAGGGGGCGCGGCAGATCAAGCTCGGGCCCGGCGGGATCCGCGACATCGAGTTCGCGGTCCAGTTGTTGCAGCTGGTCCATGGGCGTGGTGACCACAGCCTGCGCGCGACGGGGACGTTGCCCGCGCTCGACGCGCTGGTGCGCAACGGCTACGTCGACGACGACGACGCCAGCGCGTTCGCCGACGCCTACCGCATGCTGCGCACGGTCGAGCATCGGTTGCAGCTCGCGCACGAGCGGCGGACCCACACGATCCCCGATGACGAGGATCGACAGGAGTGGCTGGCTCGGTCGCTCGGCTACCGGGCGGAGGGCGATACCTCCGCCCGACGGGCGTTCTTGACCGAGCTGTCGCGAGTCCAGAGCCGGGTCACCGAGCTCCACGCGAAGCTGTTCTACCGACCGCTGCTGGAGACGTACGCGTCCGTCCCCGCCAGCTCCACCGGGCTGAGCGTGTCGGAGGGGACCACGGCGATCAGCGATGCTGCCGCCGTCGAGCGGTTGCGTGCACTGGGGTTCCGCGACGGCCCGGCCGCGCTGCGCGACGTGCGGGCGGTGACCTCCGGCGTCAGCCGCCGCGCGCGCACGGTCCGTGCCGTGCTTCCGGCGGTGCTCCAGGTCCTCCAGGACACCCCCGACCCGGAGACCGGGTTGCGGTCGTTCCGGGAACTGGTCGAAGCGCAGGGCGAGAACGCGGAGCTGCTGACCTACCTGCGAGACCATCCGGGCGCCGCGGACCTGGTCGGCCGGGTGCTGGGGACCAGCCGGGTCGCTGGTGAGCTGTTGATCCGACAACCCCAGGGGGTGGACTGGCTCCGCGACGAGAAGCTGCGTGAGGAGCCACGGACCCGCGACGAGCTGGTCCGCAAGGCCGTCGGGCGACTGCACTGGCAGGACACCACCGACGCTCTGCGTCGGTTCAAGCGGCTCCAGTTGCTGCGTATCGTCCTGCGTGACCTCGCGGGCGGGACGACCGCCGGTGGGGTGGGCCAGGAGCTCACCGCGCTCGGCGAGGCGTGCTTGACCGGTGCGCTGCGAGCCGAGCTTCGAGCGCAGGCGACGCGGCTGCGCCTGGAGACGATCGACGAGCTACCCGTCAGCATCGCCATCGTCGGGATGGGCAAACTCGGCGGCATGGAGCTGCACTACTGCTCCGACCTGGACGTGCTGTTCGTCCACGAAGCCGTCCCGGGCGCCGACGAGCAGGAAGCAGCGACGTTGGCGCTGGAGATCGCCGGCAACGTCATGCGGTCGCTGTCGGAGATCACGGCCGAGGGGACGGCCTTCGAGGTGGACACCGAGCTGCGCCCCGAGGGCCGCAGCGGTCCGCTGTCGCGGTCGCTGGCCTCGTACACGACCTACTGGGACCGGTGGGCCGACCCGTGGGAGCGCCAAGCGCTGCTGCGGGCGCGGCACGTCGCCGGGGACCGCGAGCTGGGGGGCCGGTTCGTGGCAGCCGCGCAGCCGCACGCCTTCCCGACCGACGGCCGCGAGGTCGCGGCGCCGATGCGGCGGATGAAGGCGCGCCTGGAGAAGGAGCGGATCCCGCGCCGGATCGCTCCCGAGCGCCACCTCAAGCTCGGTCCCGGCGGGCTCTCCGACGTCGAGTGGACCGTGCAACTCCTGCAGCAGCTGTACGGGAGCGACCGACCGGCGCTGCGGACGCCCGGCACCATGGCCGCGCTGGACGTGCTGCAGGACGACGACCTCATCGGCCACCAGGACGCCGACTGGCTCCGGCACGGCTACCACTTCCTGTCGGAGGTGCGCAACCGGCTCTACCTGCTGCGGCACCGCGACGTGGACGTGCTGCCGACCGGGCAGCCGCAGCTGGAGGTGCTCGCGCGGTCGCTGGGCTACGGCCGCGGCCGCTGGCAGGAGCTGGAGGAGGATCGGCGGCGACACGCCCGGCACGTCCGGCAGGTGTGCGAGCGCGTCTTCTACGCCATCGAACCCGGACAGGGATGAGGGGCGGCCACCTCGACGTCGAGACCGTCGTCGCGGTCTCAGCGTTCCGGAGGCTCGGCTGACGGAGGTGGTTCGCGGAGCCGCTGATCCACGAGGGCGTTGAGCGTCGCCGCGGCATCCCAGGCGTCATCGACGGTGATCAGGACCTCGCGGCCGTCGCTGCGATGGACCCGTAGCGCCGTGCCCGGCCGGGTGACCACGCCGAGCCGACCCGCGGTGTCCACGCGCAGGCCCCAGCCGCCGAACTGCCAGAACGGCTCATCGATGCGTTCGACATCAGCGCCGACGACCTGCTCGAGGGGGACCTCCAGCATGCGACGACCGCCGAGGATCGTGACCGTCACCCCGCGCTGATCGACGTGCACCTCGAAGCGCACGGTCGCCAGCATCGCCGGGGCGAGGAACCCGGGGACGATCAGCAGCCACCACGTGGTCACCGCGGCCAGCGCGGTGAGCCCGACCACCACACCGGCGACCAGCCACCGCAGGCCCATCGGGATCGTGCGGTTGCGGCCCTGCCACCGGGCGGGAGCGTCGTGATCCGCGGGTCGTGGCGCGTCTGCCGGCGGGGGCTGCTGGACCTCGGGACCGGCGGGGTCGTCCCGTGCGAGCGCGCCGACGGCGGTGCCCACCGCGACCGCAGCGAGCACCGCGACCGCGAGGTCGGGGCCCGGTGGTGGCGCCCCCGCCGGGTCGGTCAGATCCAGGTGGCGTCGGAGCGCGTCGGCCAAGGTCACGGTCAGCAGCACCGGCAGCCCCGCCGCCATCCCACCGAGGATCCGGCGCAGCAGCTGGGGATGACGGTCGCTGACGGCGATCGCCCCGAGGGCCACCGACAGCAGGGTCGGCATCACCAGGACGGCCACGAGCAGCGGCCCCGGAGGCAGCGTCGCCGTCGGGATGCCGTCCACGCCCCACTGGCGGACCAACTGCTCGGGGAGACGGTCCCGCACGGCCACCCAGAACCCGGCCAACCCGGCGGTCGGGGCCAGCAGGCAGGCGGCGATGGCCCACGCCAGCCGCCGGTCCATGCCGTCGTCTGGGCTGCTCATCGCTCGCGCAGGACCAGTTCCCGCAGGTGGTCGAGGCGGATCGCCCCAGCGCCGAGGACGTCCGCGTGGAAACCGACCTCGTCGAACGCCGCACCGTCGCGGGCGCGCCGGGCGTCCCGAAGCTCGAGGAACGTGCGCTGCCCCAGCGAGTAACTGATGGCCTGTCCTGGCCAGCCCAGGTAGCGGGTGATCTCGCTGCGTGCGTACGCCGGAGCCAGCGCGGCCAGGTCGGTCAGCGCCTCCACGGCCAGCGGCACCGTCCACGCCTCGCCCGGGTGGAACGGGGCGTCGTCGGGGATGCGCTGTTCGAGGTGGAGCCCGATGTCGACCAGGACCCGGACCACGCGCAGGAGCTGTCCGGTGATGTAGCCGAGCTCGTACTGCGGCTCCTCGAGCGCCCCGAACTCGTCCATCAGCGTCTCCGCGTACAGCGCCCAACCCTCGATGTAGCCGGTGGTGCCGCTCAGCAGGCGGTGGGCACGGCTCAACCGCCCGGTGTGCATGGTCTGAAACCCGAGCTGCAGGTGGTGGCCGGGGAACCCCTCGTGGTAGGCGGTCGAGACCTCCTCGAACAGCGGCACGTGCGGGTGGTCGGCGAGCGACCACCAGATGCGTCCGGGCCGGGACAGGTCCTCGCTGGGCCCCACGTACTGCGCGCCGATCGGGCTGCCGGGTGGCGCCAGCGCCACCTCGACGTGGCGGATCGAGTCGGGGACGTCGAACCGGGTGTCAGCCAGCTGTTCGAGCGCCGTCGTCTGGCGTCGCTGCATCAGCTGACGGAAGGTCTCCGGATCCGGTGCTCCGAACGCCGGATCGTCGTGCAGCCGCTCGAGGACCTCCGGCAGGGTGGCCGCCGGGTCGATCCGGGTGGCGACCTGCTCAGCGCGGGTCCGCAGGTGTACGAGCTCCTGCCAGGCCCAGGCGACCGCTTCGTCGAGGTCGACGGGCTCGCCGACGTGGCGTTCGGCCTCACGGGCGTAGCGTTCCGGCCCGACCGCGTCGACCGTGCTCGCCTGCGGCAGGTAGCGATGCTCCAGGAAGGAGGTCAACTCCCGGACGCGCTCCCGGATCGCCGGCAGCGTCGCGCCTGCCGGGTCGGCCAGGGCCGGATCGAGCTCGGCCAACGAGGCGACGCGGCGGGCGAAGGCACCGTCGTCGCTGGCCGCGGAACGCAGCTGCTCGATGACGCTGTGCACCTGGCGCTGGGCGACGACGATCCCACGATCGAGGGCGAGCTCGATCCGACGCTGCCAGCTCGCCAGCGCGTCCGGCAGGCTGGCCAGCCGTGCCAGGAGCGCCTCACGGCCCTCGGGGGTGGTGTCGTCCTGGATGTCGAGCACGTCGCGTGTGGCCAGCACCGTCGATGTCAGGTGGGAGATGTCGCGCAGGTGGTCGTCGTGCTCGACCGGCTCGAGTTCGCTGGCGATGATGTCGCCCAGGACCCGGATCGCGAGCTCGTCGTCGTCGGTGGTCGCCGCTGGGAGCGCGTCGAGCTCGCGTGCGGTGTCACGCAGCAGCTCCTCGAGGGCGTCGATCCCCTCCGGGCCGAGATCGCCCCACTCGTGGTCGTGTCCGGAGATGCCGAGGAAGGTCGCCCACAGCGGCTGGCTGCGTGCGAACGCGTCCACGAATCGGTCGGACAGATCGAACACGGGGTGGACGTTCGGCATGAGGGCTCCCGTCGGGGGACGTGGACAGGCGGACGCAGCGTAGGGTGGTCGACGGATCAGGTCCGGGTCGGGGCGAGCGAGGTGGGAGACGTGGAGGCAGCGCCGTCGGGTGGGATCGTCGACGCACACGTGCATCTGTTGCCGCCCCGGTTGGCGCGCAAGGTCCGGTCGGTGTTCGACGCCCACGTGCCGGACCTGCTCGCGTACGGCATCGAGCCGGACCTCGTGCTGACCAACCTGGCTGCCGCCGGGGTGACGCAAGGATGGGTGCTGCCGTACGCGCACGGCCCTGGCGTCGCTGACTGGCTCGTGCCGGCGACCGCCGAGCACGTGCGGGACCTACGCGACGGCGACCACGGGGTGGAGCTGATCCTGGGAGCCACCGCGCATCCCGACGACCCCGATCCGCTGGCGGCGCTGGCATCGGGAGTCGATGACCTGGGAGCTCGCGTGTGCAAGCTGCACTGCGCCGTCGGTGGGTTCGCGGCCGATGACCCGCGGCTGGATCGCCTCTGGCGGTTCTGCGCCGAGCGGGCGCTGCCGGTCGTCGTCCACGTCGGTCGCTCGCCGGGCGGGGACAGCACGGCCGACGACCTGGCGGCGATCGACCGGGTGGCCGAGCGGCATCCCGATGCGGCGCTCATCGTCGCCCACCTCGGCGCACCGGCGGTGACGGCCACCTTGCGACTACTCGACCGGCATCCGAACCTCCATGCGGACCTCACTCCCGTGGTCGCGGCGTTGCCGGCGATCGAACCCGGCGAGCTCCACGCTCGCGCGGACCGGCTGTTGTTCGGTTCGGACGCACCCAACACGGGTTTCCGTGTCCACGAGCTGCTGGAGCACTGGCGCCGCCAGAGCCCGGAGGCGGCCGTCCAGCAGGAGGTGCTGGGTGGGACGGCCCGACGGCTGCTCTCCGCCGGCGCGTAGGGCAAGGGCCCTCGGCCGGTAGCGTGGGGTGTCGGCGGTAGCGTAGGGATCGGTCGGGTCGGAAGGTGACGGGCGTGTGGCGCGAGGGCGACGTACCGGGCGGCAGCACCCGCTACTTCGTGCGTGCCCTGGGCGACCTGGACCCGCTGGCGCCACCTGACCCGGACGAGGACGCCGCACCACTGGCCGTCCTGCTGCACGGCTGGCCGCAGGATGGATCGTCATGGGCGCGCGTGGCGCCCCTGCTGGTCGACGCCGGCTACCGGGTGGCGTGCCCCGACCTCAAGGGCTTCGGGCGGTCGGACGCACCGCGTCGCGGCTACGACCCGGCCACCCTCGCGGATGAGCTCAGCCAGTTGATCCGCGAGCTCGGTGCGCGCAAGGCGGTGGTGGTCGGCCACGACTGGGGCGGTGCGGTGGCGCTGGCGACCGCCTTCCGGCATCCGGGTCGTGTCCGGGCCCTGGTGACGGTGTCGTCGCCGTTCCGGCAGCTCGATCTCACCGCCGCCTGGCACATCCCGTTGCTCAACCTCCCGATCGCCCCGGAGGTCGCCTTCAAGCTCGCCTCCGGGCCCCTGACCCGCGTCGTGATCCGCCACGCTGCTGAGGATGACACCGTCTTCGACGACGAGTCGCTCGCGCGCTACGCCTCCTCGGTGGCCAGCGCTCCCCGGGGCTGGCTGTCGTACTACCGCCAGCTCTCACGGCGAGCGGTGGTCGACTGGGGGGTTCGTCGGATCCGACGCGTGGTCCCGGTGCTGGCGGACCCGGAAGGGCCGCATCGGCTGCGCGTCCCGGCCGTCGTGGTCTGGGGCGAGTTGGATCGGGTCACCCCCTTCCACCTCGCCGTCCGGGTCGCCCACGATCTGGACGTTGATCTGGTTCCCGTCCCGGGTGTCGGCCACTTCGTGCACGAGGAGGCTCCCCAGGCGTTGGTCGACGCGGTGCATGCGCTCGTCGAACGGGTGGATGCCGACCGCCCGGCGGGACCGAACGACCGCGGCTGGGAGCAGAACCGCCGTCCGACCGCGACGTCCTGATGCCCACCGACCCCACCGGCGTGACCGAGCGGCCGGACGCTGTGCTCTTCGACTGTGACGGCACGTTGGCCGACACCGAGCCGATCTCCGACCGGGCGTGGCAGGACGTGCTGAGCGGCTACGGCTACGCGATCACCTCACAGGACCTGCGAGCGGTGGTCGGCCAGCCGTTCGCGGCGAGCTACGCCCACTACGCCGCCAAGGTCGATCTGGAGGATCCGGCTCGGCTCCGCGCGCGACTGCGCGAGCGGTTCGTCGCCCGCTTCGAGTCGGAGATGTCGCTGTACCGGGATGCCGTCGACACCTTGCGGGAACTGGTCGTCGACGGCACACCGGTGGCGGTGGTGTCGTCATCCAGCCGCGAGCACGTCGCCCGCGTGCTGACCTGGGGTGAGCTCGCGGCCGTCGTGCCGCTGGTCGTCGCTGCGGAGGACGTCAACGAACACAAGCCGGCTCCGGAGCCGTACGTGCTCGCAGCGAGCCACCTCGGCGTCGACCCGACCGGGTGCACCGTGGTGGAGGACACCTCCGTGGGGGTCGCCGCGGGACTGGCTGCCGGCTGCTTCGTCGTCGGTGTCCGACGGGCGCACAACGATGAGCGTTCGTTGGTG
Source organism: Nitriliruptoraceae bacterium (assembly GCA_007121785.1). Classification (GTDB taxonomy): domain Bacteria; phylum Actinomycetota; class Nitriliruptoria; order Nitriliruptorales; family Nitriliruptoraceae; genus SKTG01. The sequence goes on along the minus strand of SKJX01000125.1, from coordinate 1,431 downwards.
GCGGCGCACCGTGTGGTCGATGAGGTCACCACGCGGTCGTTGACGCACGGGTCGTAAGGCACCTCGTAGGGGCGGCTGCCCAGCTCGATCCGAGAGCACCTCGAGCTCGATCTGTCCGACGGGCCGGACCAGCTGGTGACCACCCATGTCTGGCCGGTCGAGACCAACGAGCCGGCGCGGGGCGACGACCTTGCAGCGCCACGAGCTTCCACCCGACGACGTCGCTCAGGGGCTGCGACGCATCGAGCGGCAGGCGAACCGGCTGAACGCGTTGATCGAGGAGCTGCTCACCGCAGCGCAGCTCCAGAAGGGTGACGCGGTCACACCGCAGCAGGCGTTGATCGACCTGCCGGCGTTGGCCCGCGAGCTCGTGGGCGATCTCGGGGTCGGCCAGGTCGTCGCGGATGACACGGAGGTCAACGTCGTCGCCGACCCGGTCCACGTCGAACGCATCGTCACCAACCTGCTTTCCAGCGCCTCCGAACACGGTGAACCACCGTTGACGGTCTCGCTGGGCGAGGACGAGCAGGGTGGCTGGCTCGCCGTCGGCGACCAGGGGATCGGCGTGCCGGAGGACCGTCGGCCGGAGCTGTTCGAACCCTTCACGCAGTTCGCCGAACGGCGCGACGGTGTCGGCCTCGGCCTGACGATCGCGGTCCAGTTGGCCGAAGCCAACGGCGGATCGTTGGTGTACGACCCGCCGGCCGAAGGGATCAGCGCTCAGATGACCCTGTCACCATGAGCGCGTCAGATGTCGCTCATGGTGTGAGCGCGTCAGATGTCGCTCATGGTGTGAGCGCGTCAGATGTCGTAGTAGAGCTGGAACTCGTGGGGGTGGGGTCGCAGGCCGACCTGCGAGACCTCCTCGTCCATCTTGTAGGTGATCCACTTCTCCAGCAGATCCTCGGTGAACACGTCGCCTTCGAGCAGGAACTCGTGGTCGTCATTCAGGCCGTAGAGGGCTTCCTCGAGGCTGCGGGGGACGCTCGGGAGGTTGGACAGTTCCTCCGGTGGGAGGTCGTAGATGTCCTTGTCGACCGGGTCCGGCGGCTCGATGCGGTTGCGCACCCCGTCGAGCCCGGCCATCAACATCGCGGAGAAGGCGAGGTAGGGGTTGCAGGACGGGTCCGGCACGCGGAACTCGATCCGCTTGGCCTTCGGTGAGTCCCCCGCGATCGGGATGCGTACCGCCGCGGAGCGGTTGCGTGCGGAGTACACCAGGTTGACCGGTGCCTCGTATCCCGGCACGAGCCTCCGGTAGGAGTTGGTCGTTGGGTTGGTGAACGCCAGCACCGACGGCGCGTGGTGCAGGATCCCACCGATGTAGTGGCGGGCCATCTCGGAGAGCTGGCCGTAGCCGGCTTCGTCGTGGAACAGCGGCTCGCCGTCCTTCCACAGCGACTGGTGGGTGTGCATACCCGAGCCGTTGTC
>SKJX01000149.1 GCA_007121785.1 Nitriliruptoraceae bacterium | reverse complement strand
GACCGGATCGTCGGCGAGGGGGCGACGGCCCCGCCGGGTGGCCCGCACGCCGAGGTGGTCGCGCTCGAGGCCGCCGGCGACGCTGCCCGGGGCGCGGACGCCTACGTCTCGCTCGAACCGTGCGCCCACCACGGCCGCACGCCCCCGTGCGTCGAGGCGTTGGTGGCCGCCGGGATCCGCCGGGTGGTGATCGCCCACCCCGACCCGAACCCGCTCGCCGCCGGGGGTGCCGCACGTCTGATCGAGGCCGGCGTCGAGGTCGTCGGCCCGCTGCCGGCGGACGCGTTGCTGCGGCAGATGGTCGCCGGACAGCTCGAGGGGTTCCTGAGCCTGGTCGAGCGCGGGCGTCCCCACGTGACCCTCAAACTCGCCCAGACCAGCGACGGGCAACTGTTCGCTCCGGATGGCGGTAGCTGGGTGACCGGGGCGGCCGCGCGACGGGCCGTCCACCGTTGGCGGGCCGAGCGCGACGCCGTCCTGGTCGGGGTCGGCACCGTCCTGGCCGACGATCCGGCACTCACGGTGCGGCACGTCGACGCCGATCACCAGCCGCGTCCGGTCGTGCTCGACACCCACCTGCGGACCCCCGTGCACGCCGCGGTGGTGCGCCCCGGGGCGGTCGTGGTCACCTCGACGTCCCGGGCGGGGCCGGCGGCGGCGAGGTTGCGCGACCGTGGCGTCGAGGTGGTCGAGGTCCCGGCCGGCGGCGACGGGCGCGTCTCGCTGCGCGACGCGATGCGCAGGTTGGGTGAGCTGGGGCTGTGCAGCGTGTTGGCCGAGCCAGGGCGTACGCTGGCGGATGCGCTGCGGTCGGCCGGTCTGGTCGACCGGCTCGTCCTCCACGTGGCCGGCTCGCTCGGCTCCGGGCCGCCCGCACGGGCGATCGGGGAGCCACCCGGGACGACCTGGCGGACCGAACGTGTTGGAGGAGCTGGGACCGACCTCGTGCTGCACCTGGTCCCCGTCGCACCTCCCACCGGCCGCACCGCCGAACCGCCTACCACCTCGTCGTCCGCACCACCCGCCCCGCGTCCCGCCGATCAGGAGCCCTGAGATGTTCACCGGCATCGTCGAGGAGCTCGGCGTGGTCGATGCCCTCGAGGTCGAGGGCGAGCACGCACGGCTGCGCATCGGTTGTCGGACCGTGCTCGAGGACGCGGACGTCGGCGACTCGATCGCGATCGACGGGTGTTGCCTCACCATCACGAGCCTGCCAGGCGACGGGTTCACCGCCGATCTGATGGCGGAGACGCTTCGCGCGACGGCGCTCGGCGACCTGGACGTCGGTGCCCGCTGCAACCTCGAGCGGGCGATGGCGGCCGGCGACCGGTTCGGTGGCCACCTCGTCCAGGGTCACGTCGACGCCGTCGGGGAGGTCGTGGGCCGCGAGGAGCAGCCCGGGACCGTCTGGCTGGACGTCCAACCGCCGGCGGCGCTGGCGCGCTACCTGGTCGCCAAGGGCTCGATCACCGTCGCCGGCGTCAGCCTCACGGTCGCCGAGGTGGCACCGTCCGGCCGGTTCCGACTGGCCTTGATCCCTCACACGCTGGACGTCACCAACCTCGCGGACCGGACGGTCGGCGACCGCCTCAACCTCGAGGTGGACGTGATCGCCAAGTACGTGGAACGGTTGCTGGCCGGTGGTGCGGTCAGTCCGTACGTCGACGCCGGTGCTGGCGACGTTGCTCCCACGGGAGCCGCCGCGTCCACCGACGTCGGTCGGGCCACCGCCTCGACCCCCGATCCGGAGGAGCACCTGTGAGCCGTCCGTTCGCCCCGATCGAGGACGCGATCGCCGTCATCCGCGACGGCGGCATGGTGGTGGTCGTCGACGATGAGGACCGGGAGAACGAGGGTGATCTGGTCATGGCCGCCGACGCGGCCACCCCGGAGCAACTGGCGTTCGTGATCAACCACACCTCCGGGGTGGTCTGCGTCCCGATGCTCGGCGAGGACCTCGACCGGCTCGAGCTCCCGCCGATGGTGCTCCGCAACGAGGACCCCAAGGGCACCGCCTACACCGTGTCGGTCGACGCGTCCGACGGCACCAGCACGGGCATCTCCGCCGCGGACCGGGCCCGCACCTGTCAGGTGCTGGCCGATGCCACCTCGACGGCCGACGACGTCACCCGGCCCGGCCACGTGTTCCCCCTGCGCTACCACCCCGGCGGGGTGCTGCGTCGGCTCGGCCACACCGAGGCGTCGGTCGATCTGGCCCGCCTGGCTGGCCGGCGACCTGCGGCCTTGATCTGCGAGGTCGTCAACGGTGACGGGTCGATGGCACGGGTCGACGACCTCGAGTCGTTCTGCGCCGAGCACGACCTGCTGATGGTCACGATCGAGGATCTGGTCGCCTACCGGCGCGAACGCGAGAGCCTGGTGGAGCGCGTCGCTGAGGCCAAGCTGCCGACGCCCTACGGCGACTGGCGGGTCTTCGGTTACCGCTCGGTCGCGGACGGCACCGAGTCGCTCGCGATGCTGCTCGGCGAGCCCGAAGGGCAGCCTCGGGTGATGGTGCGCATGCACTCCGAGTGCTTGACCGGCGACGTCTTCCGCAGCCTGCGGTGCGACTGCGGCCCGCAGCTGGACCTGGCGATGGCCCGGATCGCGCAGGAGGGGTCGGGGGTCATCGTGTACCTGCGCGGCCACGAGGGTCGCGGGATCGGTCTGTTGCACAAGCTGCAGGCCTACGAGCTCCAGGACAACGGGTCCGACACCGTCGACGCGAACCTCGAACTCGGCCTGCCCGCGGACGCCCGCGACTACGGCATCGGCGCGATGATCCTGGCCGACCTGGACCTGTCCACGCTGCGCCTGCTGTCCAACAACCCGACCAAGCGGGCGGCGCTCGGCGGGTTCGGGCTCTCCATCGTCGAACGGGTGCCGGTCGAGGTGCAGCCCAACCCGGCCAACGAGTTCTACCTGCGCACCAAGGCCGAGCGGATGGGCCACGACCGCTCCGACGGACCGCTGCCGATCTCCACGGGCGTCGGCGACATCGCCGCCCAGCAGCACGAGGCACCGCCAGCGGTGGAGAAGCCGGTCCGCGGCGTGGCGATGGCCCCGCCGCCGGACGACCACCAGGACGGTGACCGTGGCGCTCGTCCGCGTCGCCGCCCCCGTTCCAACGACCCCGTCGCTGCCCAGGCGGCGGGTGCCCGAGACTTCCGGGAGGGTTCCTAGGTGGACGACATCACGCATCGCCGTGGCAACCTCGACGCGTCCGGTCTGCGGATCGCGATCGTCGCCACGCGCTTCAACGAGGTCGTGGTCAACCAGCTGGTCGCCGGCGCGACCGACGCGCTGGTCAGGCACGGCGGCTCGCCCGACGACGTGACGGTGTACTGGACCCCTGGGGCGTTCGAGCTGCCGCTCGTGGTCGACAAGCTCGCCGCCAGCGGGTCGGTCGACGGCATCGTCGCGCTCGGGTGCATCGTCCGCGGTGACACCCCGCACTTCGACTACGTCGCCGGTGAGTCGGCGAGCGGCGTCGCTGCGGTCGCTCGCGCGCGCGGCGTGCCCGTCGGCTTCGGGGTGTTGACCACGGAGACCTTCGACCAGGCGGTCGCCCGCGGCGGCGGCAAGCTCGGCAACAAGGGGGCCGACGCCGCGTTGGCCACGGTCGAGACCGCGGACCTGCTGCGGAGCCTGTGACGGGGGCGGCCGACGGCGCGCACGATCCCACGGGGGCGCCGCCCCCGGGGGCCAAGCGACGTGCGATCGCGGTGGAGCAACAGCACCTCGACCACGTCCACGACCGCGTCGAGCAGTTGCGTCGTCGCGCTGCCGACCGGGTCGCCGCTGCCTCGGCCGACACCAGCGGCCCGACGTTCCAGGCGCGGTTCGAACGCGACGTAACCGCCCACCATCACGCGTCCCGCGAGGCGCGGTTCACCTTCGGGGACGTGGAGTCGCTGGTGTTCGGTCGGTTGGACCTGGCCGACGGCGACACGCTGCACGTCGGTCGGCTGTCGGTCGTCGATGCGGACGGTGACGTCGTCCTGGTCGACTGGCGGGCACCCGCAGCGGCGGCGTTCTACCAGGCGACCGCAGCCGAGCCGCTCGACGTCGCCCGCCGCCGCACGCTGGTGACGCGCGGGCGAGAGGTCCGCGACCTCGACGACGAACTGCTGGACGTCGCCGCCGCCGATGCGCTCGGGTTGCAGCCGGTCACCGGCCAGGGCGCCCTGCTCGCGTCGCTCTCGCGCGAACGCGACGGGCGGATGCACGACATCGTCGCCACCATCCAGCGCGACCAGGACCGCATCATCCGTGCGCCGGCCACCGGCACGCTGGTGGTCACCGGGGGGCCGGGGACCGGCAAGACCGTCGTCGCCCTCCATCGGGTCGCTGCGCTGCTCTACCGCGACCGCGAACGGTTCGAAGGTCGCGGGGTGCTGGTGCTGGGCCCGTCGCCGGCGTTCACCGAGTACACCGCCCGGGTGTTGCCGTCGCTGGGGGAGGACCGGGCGGTGCAGCGACCGCTGTCCGGGCTCGCGCCCCGCGGGGTCAGCGTCGCTGGCTGGGACGACCCGGAGACCGCCCGGGTCAAGGGCGACCTGGCCCTGGTCGACCTGGCGCGACGGTTGCTGATGGCGGCCCTGCCACCGATCCCACCCGAGACGCGCGTGTCGTTCGAAGGCACCACCGTGACCGTCCGAGCGCAGGACCTCGAGCCGGTCCGGCGGCGGCTGCTGGAGAGGGTCCGGGTCTCCGAGGGCCGAACCAGCTACCACGACCGGGCCGCAAGCGCGGAGGACGCGCTCAACGCCGAGCTGTGGCGCATCTGGGGCCGGGCGCACCGGTCCGGGGGTCGCCGCGTGCCCGACGAACGGACCGGCAGCGGCTTCGACAGCGCGCTGGAGAGCTCCCCTCAGGTGACCATGTTGCGGCGCTGCTACTGGCCCGAACTCGACCCCGTCGAGGTGGTCGCGGCCACCGCTCGCGGCGACCACGACGTCCGCGAGCTCGGACGGGACCTGCTCCCGGCCGCGGACCTCGACCGCCTGGTGACCGCCTGGGCACGCGCGGACAGTTGGACCGTCGACGACGCGGCCTTGCTCGACGAGGTCGCCTCGCTGGTCGGTACCCCCGTCGATGCCGCCGCGGAGGCCCGTGCGGCGGACGACGAGGTCGGGCTCACGCTGGACTCCGAGCGGCTGCACACCGAGACCGCACCACCGGACGTGGAAGCCGACGACTACCGCGACTTCGCTCACGTCGTGGTCGACGAAGCCCAGGACCTGACCCCGCTCCAGTGGCGCGCGGTCGCCCGCCGTGGGCCGTACGCCTCCTGGACGGTGGTGGGCGACCTGGCTCAGCGCAGCCGTGTGGCCGAGCCCGCCACCTGGACGGACGTGGCCAAGCTGATCGGGCGCCGCCAGGTGGAGGTGCGGGAGCTGACGGTCAACTACCGGACCCCGACGGAGATCGTCGAGGTCGCCCGTGAGGTCCTGGCCGCCGCGGGACACGAGCCGACCGACACCCCGGACGCCGTGCGCAGCGCGGGCGAGCCCCCGCGCCACCTCGTCGCCGACGACGAGGTGGCCGCCGCCGCCACGGCGGTCTCGCAGCTGACCGGGCAACGTGGCGGCACCGTCGCGGTGCTCGCGACCCCCGAGGAGGTCGCTGCGCTGGAGGAGGCGAGCCTGCCGGCGGCCGGCCCCGAGGCCGACCGGGTCCGGGTGTTGGACGTCCGTGCCGCGAAGGGTCTGGAGTTCGACGATGTGGTGGTGGTCGGCCCGGACCGCATCGTGGCGGCGTCCTCGGTCGGCGCCCACCAGCTCTACGTCGCCGTCACCCGCGCCACCCGGTCGCTCACCCTGGTCAGCGGCCCGGAGGCGACCGCGCCCGGGTTGGACGTCTGCGAGCGGATCGACGTCCGCTGAGCACGACGTCGGGCTGCCGCGCGCCTGCTGGCCGCGCTGTCCGCGGCTACAGCCGGCAGGCCAGGATGTCGGTGACGAAGATGCCGCGGGCGCCGAGCTGCCACAGCTCGTCCATGATCCGGTTGGTGCGGTCCTGGAGGACCATGGCCCGCACCGCCACCCAGCCGTCCTCGTGCAGCGGGCTCACCGTGGGTGATTCGAGCCCGGGGGTGATCTCGCAGGCCCGCTCGAGGTGCTCGATGCGGCAGTCGTAGTCCATGATCACGTACTGCCGGGCGATGATGACCCCGTTGAGCCGTCGGACGAGCTGTTCGACCCGCTCGTCGTCGGTGACGCCCTCGCGCTGGATCAGGATCGCCTCGGAGTCGAGGATCGGCTCGCCCAGGATCTCCAGCCCGGCCTGCCGCAGGGTGGTGCCGGTCTCGACCACGTCGGCGACGATGTCGGCGACCCCGAGCCGCACCGCCGTCTCGACCGCGCCGTCGAGGTGGATGACCTCCGCGTCGATACCCCGCTGCTGCAGGTCGTGAGTGACCAACCCCCCGTAGGAGGTCGCGATCCGCTTGCCGGCGAGGTCGCTGAGGTCGTCGGCGGTGCCGGGCACGGCGGCGTAGCGGAAGGTCGCGCTGCCGAAGCCCAACGCCAGGATCTCCGTGCCACCCTGGCCGCCGTCGACCAGGACGTCGCGGCCGGTGATGCCGACCTCAAGGGTCCCGGTCGCGACGTAGGTGGCGATGTCGCGTGGGCGCAGGAAGAAGAACTCCACGCCGTTGTCGGGGTCGGCCAGCACCAGTTCGCTGCCGTGCCGTCGCTGGCGGTAGCCGGCTTCACGCAGCATCTGGGTGGCGGGCTCCGACAGGGAGCCCTTGTTGGGGACGGCGACACGGAGCATCGGGAGACCTCGTGGCAGGAAGGTGGAGGAAGAGCGCTGCGGGTGGCGACGGCCACCTCGGCCCGCGAACCGGGGCAGCGAGGCTCACAGGTGAGCGTAGACGTCCTCGAGATCGACTCCGGACGCGAGCATGAGCACCTGAGCGTGGTAGAGCAGCTGGGAGATCTCCTCCGCGGTCCGTTCCGGGCCCTCGTGCTCGGCGGCCATCCAGGCTTCCGCCGCCTCCTCGACCAGCTTCTTGCCGATCGCGTGGACGCCGGCGTCGAGCGCGGCCACCGTGCCAGAGCCGTCCGGTCGGGTCGCGGCCTTGCCTTCGAGCTCGGCGAACAGCTGGTCGAACGTCTTCACGGTGGCTCCGTCATGGGGGAGATGGTGGCAGGGGGGCCGGCGGGCGTCGTCGGTGGGAAGCGTGCCGCAACGCTAGGCTGGGGCGCACATCCCCGCCGTCGCTGACCGAAGAGGCTCGCACCGTGCGCCGAACGTTGACGCTCGTCCCGATGACCCTGCTGCTGCTCGCGATCGCCGTCCCGGCGTTCGCGGAGACCGAGGAGCAGTTCACCGGCACGTTCGAAGGGCTCGCTTGGGCGCTCGGTGCCGGGGTCGTGCTCGGGGCCGTCTACTTCTTCCTGCTCCCGGATGGGGAGGCCTCGGAGGACCACGACGAGCACCACTGAACGCCTCGACGCATGATGAGCCCGCCGGTCACGGCTTCAGGCGGGCCGTCCTGGCTACGTGACCCGTAGCCGCCGACGCGCCGAGACGACCAAGGAGCGGCACGTGAGTGACCGACCGATCGACCCCACCGGTGGCCAGCCGGGATCCCAGGAGCAGCCCTCCGAGGAGGAGGTCCGCGCCTATCTGTCACAACTGCGGGAGGCTCCCGTCGAGCAGGTCCTCGCCGAGGTCAGCTCGGCGCTGCTCAACGCGGCCCAGGTCAAGCTCGGTCGTCGCGACGCCCGGCTGCTGATCGACCTCACCGCCGCGATCGCCGACGGTGGCCGCGACGCGCTGTCGGAGGACATCATCGGCCAGCTCGACGATGCCCTCAACCAGCTACGCCTGGCCCAGGTCGAAGCGGAGAAGCAGGTCAGCGCCAGCGGTGAGGCGGAGAGCAACGATCTCGGCGAACAGGCCGGCGACGCCGCGGACAGCTCGAGCGAGGACGCCTCGTCGTCCGGCACACCCAGCGCCGGCAGCGACGCCGCCTCGCGGCTGTGGGTCCCGGGCCGCTGACCGGACCGCCGTCGGTGTCAGGCCGCTGACCGGACCGCCGTGCCAGCGACGCTGCCCCCGGCGGCTCGGGGCACCGGTGACCGGCGGCTGCTACCCTGCCCGGATCCGGCTCAGGCACCGGTCGGGTCGGCCAACACGTGTCGGCCACCATCATGAGCGCGACGTGCACGAGCATCACCGCCTGAGTCCCTACAACCTGAGAACAAGCGGTGCACTGCGCACCCACCCGACGGGCGCTGCCCTGCCGGGTCGCGACCTTCCTCGGCGGCACGCGTCGAGGCGGACCTCGGCGACCCCAGGCGGGTCGCCGTTCGTCGTTCGGTCCGGATCGACGTCCACGTCGGGACCCGGCCGCGCACGGTGGGTGCAGGGCACCCCGCCCCCGGCACCAGGAGGTACCGAGCATCGACGAACAGCAGCGCCGCCTGAACGCGGACATCAAGGTCCCACGGGTCCGATTGGTGGACGCCGACGGCACGCAGGTCGGCATCGTCCCACTGGCGCAGGCTCTGCGCCGCTCGCGCGAACTCGAGCTCGACCTCGTCGAGGTCGCCCCACAGGCGGACCCCCCGGTCTGCCGCATCATGGACTGGGGCAAGGCCAAGTACGAGGAGGAGCAGAAGCAGAAGCAGGCGCGGAAGCGGCAGAGCCAGATCTCCGTCAAGGAGATCAAGATGCGGCCGAAGATCTCGGACAACGACTACAAGACCAAGTCCGGGCACGTCCGTCGGTTCCTCGAGGACGGCGCCAAGGTCCGAGCGTCGATCATGTTCCGTGGTCGCGAGATGACCCACACCGAGCTCGGGATGAAGCTGCTCGACCGCCTCGCCGATGACATGAGCCACCTGGCGTCCGTGGAAGCCGCCCCGAAGGTCGACGGTCGCAACATGGTCATGGTCCTCGCACCGCACAAGGTCAAGGCCAAGACCGACGAGCCGGCGCCGACCGCCGAACCCGCGGTGTCCAGCGGCTCCCAGGACGCGACCGCCGAGCCGGAGCCGACCGGCTCCGAGCAACCGGTCGACGAGGACGCCTGACGCCGCCGCCGGCCAACCCTGCCAGCGACCCACGGGTCCGCAGGTCTGCCATCAACGCTCACACGAGCCCTGCGCGGCACCCCTCGCCGCGTCTGTCCGATCCCGCGGCGCCCGACGGCCGCCGTGCCCCGCCCCGGCCCGCCGCCAGACGAGCGAGGCCCCGACCCCAAGGCGACCCCATGCCGAAGCAGAAGACGCACAGCGGCACCAAGAAACGGTTCCGTGTCACCAAGAACGGCAAGGTGATGGCGCAGCAGAAGAACCGCGCCCACCTGCTCAAGCACAAGACCTCGCGCCGCAAGCGCCGTCTGGCCGGCGAGACCGAGATCGCCCCCGCGGACGCCAAGAAGGTCAAGAAGCTGCTCAACCAGTAGCGCACCGACCCGACCAGCACCGCACGATCCAAGGAGTCCAGTCATGGCACGCGTCAAGGGCGGCGTCCAGACCAAGAAGAGCCACAAGGCGGTCATGGACCGCGCGAAGGGCTACCGGGGTGCCGGCAGCCGGCGGTTCCGGGTGGCCAACGAGACCGTCGACCACGCCGCTCGCTACCAGTACCGCGACCGCCGGGCCCGCAAGGGTGAGTTCCGCAAGCTGTGGATCGCACGCATCAACGCGGCGGCCCGCCAGGACGGGCTGAGCTACAACCGGTTCATGCACGGCCTGAAGCTCGCCGGCGTCGAGGTCGACCGCAAGAACCTCGCCGACCTCGCGGTGCGCGATCAGGAAGCGTTCTCGGCGCTGGTCACCACGGCCAAGGGTGCGTTGGAGCAGGAGGCGGCGTGACCCGTCCGCCGGCCTGCGTGCCGACCCGGGTGACGGTGCGCAGGCGCGCGGCTGACCACCCCTGCGGGACGCGGACCGGACGTCGGCGTCCCACCGCAGGCGCGCAGGCCGACCGCCGGTGCTGACCTCCACCCGCAACGACCGCGTCCGCGCGGTCGCGGCCCTGTCTCGACGGCGCGAGCGCCGTGAGCAGGGTCGCCACGTGGTCGAAGGCCCCGGGCCGGTCACCGAGGCGCTCGCCGCCGGCGTCGTCGAGGAGCTCTTCCTCGACCCGGAGGCCGGCCTGGAGCTCGCGTGGCCGGCTGGCACGACCGTGACCGAGGTGGCGCCCCACGTGCTCGAGCGGCTGGCTGACACCGCCAGCCCACAGGGCGTCGTCGCGGTCGCGCGGACACCGCAGGTCCCGGTCCAGGACGCGGTCGCCGGTGGTCGCACCGTGCTGCTGCACGCGGTCAGCGACCCCGGGAACGCGGGCACGATCCTGCGCAGCGCCGACGCTGCCGGGGCGAGCGGCCTGGTGCTGACCACCGGCAGCGTCGACCCGTACGGCCCCCGTGCCCTGCGGGCGGCCGCCGGCTCCACCTACCACCTACCGGTGGCCGTCGAGGTGGGGCTCGACGACGCCGTCGCGGCCTGCCGCGACGCCGGGCAGCGTGTCCTCGGGCTGGATGCCCGGGCCGACGCGTCCGTGGACGACCTGGCCACCGAGACGCGTCCCACCGCGCTCGTGCTCGGCAACGAGGCGCACGGCCTGGATCCCGCCGCCCTCGCCCTGCTCGACGGCACGGTGGCGATCCCGATCCACGGTCGTGCGGAGTCGCTGAACGTGGCGGCGGCCGCCGCGGTCGCGCTCTACACGCTGGCCCGCAGTTGGCATGGTGCACCGTAGGCATCGGCGTCCGGCACGCGTCCGCCTACCCTGCGCCCGACCGCGGTGGCCACGACCGGACCGTCCGGACCGGTCAGGCGATCGGTCCGCACTTCGACCCCGCACTCGGGCTCCCCGCGGGCGCAGCTCCGGCCGAGCGGAACACCACCTCGACGACCTCCCACCTCGACGACCCTGAAGGCGGATCTCGTGAACGACCTGGATGCGCTGCAACGTGACGCGCTCGCGGCGATCGAGGCCGCTGAGCACCTCGACGACCTCGACGAGGTCCGCGTGCGGTTCACGGGCAAGCGCTCGGATCTCACCGCGATCCAGAAGGGCATGCGCGACCTCGAACCGGAGGAGCGCAAGGCGCGGGGCCAGGCGCTCAACGCGTTCCGGGAGGCGTTCCAGGCCGCGTTCGACGCCCGCTACGAGCAACTGCAGGGCGCTGCGTTGCGCGAACGGCTCGAAGCCGAGCGGCTGGACCTGACCCTGCCACCGCGACGGGTCCCGCCGGGTCGACCGCACCTGCTGACCCAGGTCGAGCAGGAGATGCTGGACGTGTTCATCGGCATGGGCTTCCGCGTCGCCGAAGGGCCGGAGGCGGAATCGGGCTCCTACAACTTCGATCTGCTCAACATCGAACCCGACCATCCCGCGCGCCAGGAGATGGACACGATCTACGTCGACGGGTTCGACGACGTGGTGCTGCGTACCCACACCTCGCCGGTGCAGTCGCGGGTGATGACCACCAGCGAGCCGCCGATCGCCGTGGTCTGCCCGGGGCGGACCTACCGTGCGGACGCGGTGGATGCCACCCACTCGCCGGTCTTCAGCCAGATCGAGGGGTTGTACGTCGCCGAGGACGTCCACATGGCGCATCTGCGCGGCACCCTGTTGGCGTTCGCTCGAGCGATGTTCGGTGCGGACCGCGAGATCCGCCTGCGACCGTCGTTCTTCCCGTTCACCGAACCGTCCGCCGAGGTGGACGTCAGTTTCGACGGTCCCGGCGGCAACCATGGGTGGCTGGAGATCCTCGGTGCTGGGATGGTCGACCCGAACGTGCTCACCTTCTGTGGGATCGATCCGGACCGCTACTCGGGCTTCGCGTTCGGGATCGGGATCGAGCGCGTCGCGATGCTGCGCCACCAGGTCCGCGACATCCGTGAGCTGTTCGAGGCCGACGCGCGGTTCCTCGCCCGGTTCTGATCCTCCCACGAACCGTGTCCCGGGCCCGGGTGCGCTGCTCGGCCCGCACGTGACCGACAAGGACCCACCGTGAAGCTGCCGCTCTCCTGGCTGCGAGAACTGGTCGACCTCGACCTGGACGTCGACGACCTGACCGCCGTCATGAGCCTCTCCGGGCTCGAGGTCGAGGACGTCACCCGCCCGGGTGCCGGTGCGAGCGGGATCCGCACCGCCCGCGTGCTGCACTGGGAGCCGCACCCCGACGCGGACACGCTCCGGTTGGTCCGCGTCACCGGCGAGGGCGGCGACGGCGAGGTGGAGGTCGTCTGCGGCGCGTCCAACTTCGACGTCGGCGACGTGGTCGTGCACGCGCTGCCCGGCGGGTTCGTGCCGGGCGTGACCGGCCCCGACGGCGGCAAGGGCCTGACCCTGGAGGCACGTCGCATCCGGGGCGTGACCTCGCAGGGCATGATCGCCTCGGCGAAGGAGCTCGAGGTCGGTGATGACCACACCGGCATCCTCGTGCTCGATCCGGACACGCCGCTCGGCGCGCCGCTCGACGAGCTCATCCCGGTCGGTGATCCGGTGATCGAGATCGCCGTGCAGGCCGACCGCGGGGACCATCTGTCGATCCTCGGGGTCGCCCGCGACCTGGCGGCCATCCTCGACACCGGGTGGCGGGTGCCGCAGGTGCCGGCCGACCCCGACGGCGCGAGCGTGCCGGTGACCCTGCGGACCGCGGCGTGCTCCGCGTTCCACACCTGGACCCTGGACGACGTGCACATCGGTGGGTCACCGCTCTGGCTGCGACAGCGGCTCGCCCAGTGCGGGATGCGGCCGATCGACGTGGCTGTCGATGTCACCAACCTGGTGATGCTCGAGTTGGGCCAGCCCCTGCACGCGTTCGACCTCGATCGGGTCCGCGGCCCGGCGCTGACCGTCCGCGAAGCCGACGGGCCCGAGCACCTCACCACCCTCGACGGTCAGCGACGCGAACTGGTCGCCGGTGACCTGGTGATCGACGACGCCGAGCGGGCCGTGAGCCTGGCCGGGGTCATGGGCGGCGGCGACACGGAGGTGTCCGCGTCGACCCGGCGGATCCTGCTCGAGGGCGCGGTCTGGGAGCCCACCACGATCCGGGCGACCTCACGACGGCTGGGGCTGACCAGCGAGGCCAGCAACCGGTTCGAGCGCGGCGTGGACCCCCAGGGCGCCGGACGCGCCGTCGCACGCGCGGCAGGGCTACTGCAGGACCTCGCCGGCGCTCGGCCGACGGGCGGTGGGGCGGCGCTCACCGAGCCGGAGCCGGACTGGGCGGGCCGGCCGACGGTCACCCTGGACACCACCCGGGTCCGGCGCACCCTCGCGTTGGACCTGTCCGACGCCGACCAGGTCGGCCTCCTCGAGCGTGCCGGCGCCACCGTGACGGCCACCGATGTCGGGACCCTCTCGGTGACCCCCCCGTCGTGGCGGCGTGACCTGCGCCGCCCCGCCGACCTCACCGAGGAGATCATCCGGCTCCACGGCTACGACCAGGTCCCGGAGGTCATGCCCGCCCTGCCGACGACCGGGGGCCTGACCGCCGCCCAGCAGCTGGAGCGCGACGCCCGCCAGCTGGCCCTGGCAGCCGGCTTCCACGAGGCCAAGACCCGCCCGTTCGTCGGCGACGACGCGATCGACGGGTTGGTCCCCTCCGACGGTCGCGTGCGGTTGGCCAACCCGCTGGCACAGGACGCCGCGGCGATGCGGCCCTCGCTGATCGAAGGGCTGCTCCAGGCGGTCCGACACAACCACGGTCAGGGCCGACCCGGCATCGCGCTCGCTGAGCTGGGTCGGTGCTTCCGTCCCGTCCAGGATCCGTTGGCGGCCGCCCTCGACGCCGTCGTCGGCGACGGCTGGCGGTGGACCGATCCCGAAGGCCAGCCCATCCCCGTGCAGCCGCAGGTGCTGGCGTTGGCGGCCCAGGGTCTCAAGCTCGGCGACGGCTGGCTGGACGTGGAGACACGTTGGTCGGTCACCGACCTGATCGACGTCTTCGACCGCGTTGCCCGGCACCTGTCACCACCGGACGACGACGCCTGGAAGCTCACCCGGGTCCCGATCGAGCGTGACGGCTACCACCCCGGACGCAGCGCCTCGTTGCGTCTGCGGGGCCAGGAGATCGGCGTCGTCGGCCAACTCCACCCGGAGGAGGCCGACCGCCGCGACCTACCCGAGCCGGTGGTGGTCGGCGAGCTGCTGCTCGAGCCGTTCCTGGCCGCGGTCCCCGCCGACGGTCACCCACCGATCCAGGCACGGACCCTGGTCCGCCACCCGGCCATGACCGTCGACGTCGCGCTGGTCGCCGACGAATCGGTGGCCTACGCCACCCTCGAGCAGGCCGTCCGCGACGGTGCCGGGAGCCTGCTCGACGAGCTGTGGTGGTTCGACGAGTACCGGGGTGCCCAGGTCGGCGAGGGTCGCCGCAGCGTCGCGATGCGCCTGCGGCTGCAGGATCCCGATCGCCAGCTCACCGACGAGGACGCCGAGCGCACCATCGCCTCGATCGGCGAGGTCGCCGGGGCGATCGGCGCGACCCTGCGCCGGTGAGCTGACCGCCATCCGCGACCGACCGGCTGCGTCAGAGCAGATCGGGTCGTTCGAACGGCTGACCGAGCAGGTGCTCGGCGAGGAAACCGAGCACCGTCTCGTACCACAGCCGCGCGTGCTGGGGCTTCAAGATCCAGTGGTTCTCGTCGGGGAAGTACAGGAACCGAGCGTCGACCGCGTTGCGCACCAGGTCGGTCCACAGCATCAGCCCTTCGCTGATGGGGACCCGCAGGTCGTTCTCGCCGTGGATCACCAGCATCGGCGTGGAGATCGAGCCGACGTGGCGGTCCGGGGAGTGCTCCTCGTAGCGGCTGGCGTCCACGTAGGGGTCGCCGAACTCGCGCTCCCAGATCAACCCGAGGTCGGTGGTGCCGTGGAACCCCGGGAGCGACCACAACGACGCGTGGGTGACGATGCACTCGAACCGGTCGGTCTGGCCCGCGACCCAGTTGGCCATGTAGCCGCCGAACGAGCCTCCGGCGGCCGCCAGGCGCTGGTCGTCGACAGCCGGGTGCGCCGCGGCCGCGTCCACGGCGCTCATCAGGTCGGTGTAGGGACGCTCCCCCCACCGGCCCCAGCCACGCTCGATGAACGCCCGGCCGTAGCCGGTCGACAGCGCCGGGTCGGGCAGCAGCACGGCGTAGCCGGCGTCGGCGAGCACGTGCGGGCACCAGCGCCACTGCCAGCTGTTCCACGAACCCAGCGGCCCACCGTGGATGAACGTCACCAGCGGGACCGGGCCGTCCGCGTCCCGTGGGAGCACGAGCCACGAGCCGATCTCCACCCCGTCGTCGGCGGTGGCCACCAGCCGTTCCACCGTGGCCACCGTCGGTGGGTCGCCCGCGGGCGACGGCAGCTCGGTCGGCTGCTGCGCGGGCGTCGAGGTGTCCAGTCGGACCGGCCGCGGGGGCGAGCAGACGGCGGCATGGAGCGCGTACAAGCGTTCGCCGTCGGGCGCGACGCACACGTCGGTGTAGGCATCCTGCGCGGTGAGGCGGGTCACCTCATCGGTCGCCAGATCGACCCGGAAGACGGATCGGTGGCCGGCATCATCGGCGCTGAAGATCAACGCGTCACCGGATGGCAGCCACTGCGGCTGCTGCGGCCAGCGATCCAGGTCGGGGGCGACGTCGCGGACGGTGCCGTCCTCGAGGTCGATCAGGACGAGGGTGGACTCCTGGGTCCGGTCGGGCGCTCCGAGGTCGGTGGCGATCGCGGCGACGCGACGGCCGTCAGGGCAGGCGGCGGGCGCAGCGACGTCGCGGCCATCGGCGAGCAGGACCCGGCGTTCCCCGGTGGCCAGGTGGATCGAGATCAGGTCAGCGGCGACGTCCGATGGCCGTGACGTGTCGTCGCTGCGGCGCCAGCCGGTGAACAGGGTGCTGCCGTCCGGGCTGAGCGTGGCGTCGGCGCCGTGGAGCCGCATGCCTCGGGCGATCAGCGCCGGCAGGCCGGAGGAGTCGTCGTCGCCGCCGTCGGGACGCGCCGGCATGCCGTCGACGGGCAGTTGCCAGAGTGCGGGTTCGCGCGGGCCCAGCCACCGATCCCAGTCTCGGATCGGGTAGCTCTCGAACAACATCGCGGTGACACCCGCGTCCGTGCGGGCCGTCGCCCGTTGCTGGTCGGTGTCCCAGTCGTCGGCGCGGGGGTCCACCTCGGCGGCGACGACCGTGACGTCCTGGTCGTCGGCGACGTGGAGCCTGGCCACCCCGGCTGGGGGAGCGGCGAGCAGTTCGGCCTCCCCGCCGTCGGCCGGCAGGCGCCAGAGCGCGGCCGGCAGTTCGCTCGGCGGCTCGGCGGCGTCGGGGTCGGGCCGGGCGGAGGTGAACAGCAGCGAGCCATCAGCGGCGAAGTCGGCCGATGCCTCGCCAGGCGCGGACCGCGTCAGCTGTCGCGGCGCGGCCTCACCGTCCGGGTCGACCTGCCACAGCGCCGTGCGGAACCGGGTCCCGTCGGGCGCGGTGGTGGCCACGCCCACGACCAGGCGTCGACCGTCGGGGGAGAGCGCCAGCCCCGCCACGCGGGGCTGGCTCAGGAACGTCTCGAGATCGAAGGGGTTCGTCATGACGCGTGAGCGTAGGAGCCCCCCAGCGGCCGGCCGCGCATCCGTCCCGCGCGCGTGGACGCCCCCGGTCCGAGCCGGTGCCCGGCGACGCCCGGACCGTGGTCCGTCGGCGGAGCTGTGGTCCGCCCAGGACCCTACGCTGGTGGCATGGACGACATCCGACTGCCCTACGGCGTCGTGGTGCCCGCGAAGGAGCTCGAGCTCAAGGCCGCCAAGGCCGGAGGCCCGGGCGGCCAGAGCGTCAACACCACCGACAGCAAGATCGAGCTGCGCTGGGACGTGCGCGGCTCGTTCGCGCTGTCGTCGGCGCAGCGCGAACGCCTCCTCGAGCGGCTCGGGCCGCGGCTGACCAACGACGGGGTGCTCCTGCTCAGCGGCACCGAGCACAAGAGCCAGCACCGCAACCGCGAGGCGGTGCTGGCCCGGTTCAGCGCGATCGTCGGGGATGCGCTCGCGCCGCCGCGGCAGCGTCGCCGAACCCGCCCGAGCCGCGGCGCCAAGCAGCGACGGCTGGACGCGAAGAAGCGACGGGCCGAGGTCAAGAAGCTCCGCCGGCCCCCCGAGACCTGAGTCGTACCCCACCCACGCCGCACGAGTTTGCAATTTCCTGCAGTAGGCTGCAATATGGTGCGGCGGGTACCCGCCGGGAGACGCCGCCGACCGCACGGCCCCCGCCTGGTACCCGCACCGATCTGCGCCCCACCCGCGTCGGCGTCCCGCGAGCACGACCCCAACCTGCACCGTCCCCACCAGCACCTCGGAGCGAGCCGTGGCACACCGCATCGGCATCGTCGGCGCGTCCGGCTACGGCGGCGCGGAGCTCATGCGGTTGCTGGATGGCCACCCCGCGCTCGACCTGGCCGTCGTGGCCGCCCACTCGCAGGCCGACACGCCGGTCTCGCAGCTGTTCCCGAACCTCGCCGGTGCGGCCACCTTCGACCACGTCGACCTGGACGTCCTCCGCGAGCTCGACCTGGTCGTGCTCGCCACGCCCCACGCCGCGGCGTTGGAGCTCGGCGGTCGGTTCTACGATGCGGGGACCGCGGTCGTCGACCTCTCGGCGGCGTTCCGGCTCAGCGCCGACGGGTTCCTCGAGTGGTACGGGCAGGCACATCCGCGACCCGACCTGGCCGCGGGCGATCCGACGGCGGCCCCCGACGTGGCCTACGGCCTCCCGGAGCAGCATCGCGACCGGATCCGCGATGCCCGGCTGGTCGCCAACCCGGGCTGCTACCCGACGGCGACCCTGCTCGGCCTCGGCCCGATCGCGGGCCTGTTGGAGCCGGGGTCGGTCGTCATCGACGCCAAGAGCGGGACGTCCGGTGCCGGCCGTGCGGCGCAGGACCACCTGCACTTCGCGCACGTCCACGGCAGCCTCACGGCCTACAGCGCGCCGGGCCACCGCCACACCGGCGAGATCGAACGCTGGCTCCCCGGCGAGCTCGGCGCGGTCACCTTCACCCCGCACCTGGTCCCGATGAGCCGCGGCCTGCTGGCCACCGCCTACGGGACCCTCACGGAGGACGCGACCGCCGACGACGTCGCCGACGCGCTGCACGACGCCTACGACCACGAGCCGTTCGTGCACGTCCTGCCCACGGGGACCTTCCCGCAGACCAAGGCGTTGGCCGGCTCCAACGGCTGCCAGCTCTCGGCGGTCGTCGACGCGCGAACCCGCCGGGTGACGGTCACCAGCGCGATCGACAACCTCGGCAAGGGCGCGGCGGGTCAGGTCCTGCAGAACGTCAACCTGCTGCTCGGGGTCGAGGAGACCGCCGGGCTCTCGGCCATCGGCGTCTACCCGTGATCGCCGGCTGGGGGCCCACCGACCGTGACGGGCTCACCCCGATCGAGGGTGGCGTCACCGCCCCTGGCGGCTTCCGCGCCGCCGGGGTCGTCAGCGGCGTGAAACCGTCCGGCAAGCCCGACCTCGCGCTGGTCGCCGCGGAGGCGCCAGCCGCGGCCGCGGTCATGACCACCACGAACCTGGTGACGGCGTCCTCCTGCGAGCTGACCCAGCGGCACGCCGCCGACGGGCAGGCGCAGGCGGTGGTCATCAACGCCGGCAACGCGAACGTCTGCACCCCGAACGGCGAGGAACACACCCGCGCCCTCGCCGCGTCGGCGGCGGAGCACCTCGACGTCCCCGACCGTGACGTGCTGGTGATGTCCACCGGCGTCATCGGGGTCCCGTTGCCGATCGATCGGATCACCGACGCGATGCCGACGGTGGTCACGGAGCTGTCCACCGATGGCGGCCACGCCGCGGCCGAGGCCATGCTCACCACCGACACCCACACCAAGGAGGTGGCCGTCGAGGTGACCGATGCGCGGGGAGGCCGGTGCGTCGTCGCGGGCATGGCCAAGGGGGTGGGCATGATCGAGCCGGCGATGGCGACGTTGCTGGTCGTGCTGACCACGGACGCGCCGCTCAACGGCACGATCGCCCGCCGGGTGCTCACCGGCGCCGTGCGGTCGACGTTCAACCGCATCAGCGTGGACGGCGACGGCTCGACCAGCGACTCGATCGCGCTGCTGGCCAGCGGCCGGGCGGAACAGCCACCGTCGTTGGAGGCCACCGGCCGTGCCGTGCACGCGGTGTGCGCCGACCTGGCCGAGCAGGTCGTCGCCGACGGCGAGGGCGCGACGCGCGTGGGAGCGGTGACGGTGACCGGAGCCGCGACGGAAGCCGAGGCCGAGAAGCTCGCGCGGGCGGTCGCGACCTCGCTGCTGGTCCGCGCGGCGATCCACGGTGCCGACCCCAACTGGGGCCGGATCCTGATGGCCATGGGCACCGCCGGCGTGGCCTTCGACCCACGCCGGGTCAGCGTCACCTGCGGGGGGATCACCGTGTGCCGGTTCGGGGTCGCCGCCAGCTTCGACCGTGGGCAGGTCGCCGCCGCGATGGACCGACCGGTCGTCGAACTCGGCGCCGACGTCGGCTCCGGCGATGCGTCGGCCACCGTCCTGACCTGCGACCTCACGCCCGAGTACGTCCGCTTCAACGCCGAGTACACCACGTGATGGAACCCTCCCAGCCCCACGGATCCGCCGCACCTGTCGCCCAGGTGGGACGGCGCATCACCACCGCCGACGACGTCTCCGCCGAGCGGGTCGAGCTCGCCCAGGAGAAGGCGGCCGTCCTGCGCGAGGCGTTGCCGTGGATCAAGCGCTTCCACGGGCAGACGGTCGTGATCAAGTACGGCGGCAACGCGATGGTCGACGACCAGCTCAAACGCTCGTTCGCCGCGGACGTCGCGTTGCTGCACTTCGTCGGGCTCAAACCGGTGATCGTCCACGGTGGGGGGCCGCAGATCAGCGACCTGGCCGGCAAGCTCGGCGTCGAGTCGTCGTTCGTCGGGGGGTTGCGGGTCACCGACGGCCCCATGATGGACGTGGTGCGCATGGCGCTGCTCGGCCAGGTCAACCCGGAGGTCGTCGGGCTGGTGCAGGACGCCGGCGCCCCCGCGGTCGGCGTGGCCGGGACGGACGCGGGGCTGTTGCAGGTCCGCCCCGCGCTCGGGCCCAACGGTGAGGACCTCGGCCTGGTCGGCGAGATCGACCACGTCGACACGAGCTACCTCGACGAGCAGCTCACCGACGGGTTCCTGCCCGTGGTCGCCACCGTCGGCCGGGACGCCGACGGGGTCGAACGCAACGTCAACGCCGACACCGCCGCCGGCGCCGTCGCCGCTGCGCTGGGTGCATCCAAGCTGGTCTACCTCACCGACGTGCCGGGCCTGTACCTGGACTTCGGTGACCCGGAACGCGAAGCCCTGATGTCCGAGGTCGGCGTCGACCGCCTCGCCGGGATGCTCGCCGCCGACGAGCTCCACGAGGGCATGCGCCCCAAGGTCCGCTCGATGGTCGCGGCCATCCGCGACGGGGTGCCCCAAGCCCACATCCTCGACGGACGCGTCCTGCACGCGGTCCTGATCGAGATCTTCACCGACGAGGGGATCGGCACGATGGTGACCCCGTCGGTGCCTGGCGGCACGGTCGCTCCGGCCGATCGCTCGGCTGCGACGGGCACGGGAGGTGACCGGTGAGCGCCACGCACCCAGCGGTCCCGTTGACCGAGCGGGCGGCCGCACACGTGATGCCGACCTACGGGCCGCCCAAGGCGACGTTCGTGCGCGGACAGGGCACGGCCCTGTTCGACGAGGCCGGCAACGCCTGGCTCGACTTCCTCTGCGGGCTGGCCGTGACCAGCCTCGGTCACGCCCATCCGGCGGTCACCGACGCCGTCACCGAGCAGGCCGGCACGCTGGTCCATACCTCCAACCTGTTCCTGACCGAGCCCGCGGTCGGCCTGGCCGAGCGGTTGGCCCGCATCACCGGCTGGGACGACGCGAAGGTGTTCTTCGCCCAGTGCGGTGCGACCGCCAACGAAGCCGCGATCAAGCTCGCCCGCAAGCACGGCAAGCAGCGCTCGCCCGACAAGGTCCGGGTGGTCGCCCTCGACGGTTCCTTCCACGGCCGCACGCTGGCCACGCTGGAAGCCACCGGCCAACCCGCCAAGCACGAACCGTTCGCGCCGCTGGCCGGGTTCGTCGACCACGTCGCCCACGACGATCCCGACGCGCTGCGTGCCGCGGTCACCGCGGAGACCTCGGCGGTGCTGCTCGAGGTGGTCCAGGGCGAAGGCGGCGTGCGCGCGCTCGACCCGGCCGTCCTCGCGGCCGCACGGGAGGCCTGCGACGAACACGGGGCCCTGCTGATCGTCGACGAGGTGCAGACCGGGATCGGTCGCACCGGGCCGTGGTTCGCGTTCCAGGCCACCGACGTCGTCCCCGACGTGGTCACCGTCGCGAAGGCCCTCGCCAACGGTCTGCCGATCGGTGCCTGCATCGCGCGCGGCCCCGCCGCCGGTGTGCTCAGCCCCGGTGACCACGCCACCACCTTCGGCGGCAACCCCGTCACGGCCGCCGCAGCCAACGCCGTGCTGGACACGATCGAAGCACAGGGTCTGCTCGACACCGCCCGGGTCCGTTCCCAGCGGCTGATCGAAGGCCTGCAGCGGCTGGCTGACGTCGCCCCGTACGCCTGCGGTGTCCGCGGTCGCGGGCTGTTGCTCGGCCTCGAGCTGGATGCCCCCGTCGCAGCGGCCGTGGAGGCGGCGTGCCGGGACCGTTTCCTGCTCGTCAACGCCGTCGCGCCGGACGTCGTGCGGCTCGCCCCGCCGTTGACGGTGTCGCGCGAGGAGGTCGATCTCGCGCTCAGCGCGCTCGAAGAGGCGCTCAGCTCGGTCGCGGACGCGCCCGCCTGAGCCGCGCCGCCGCCCTCGCAGCCCGACGCCCCCGACCGGTCCGTCCGCACCTCACCCGTCCGACCCCGACCGACAGGAGCCCTCGTGGCTGATGCCCCGTCGCACTTCCGCAAGGTCGAGGACCTCGACCCTGCCCGGCTGCTCGCGGTCCTCGACCGCGCGGACGAGCTCAAGGCGACCCGCGTCGCCGGCCCCCGGTCCGACCTCGCGGGACGCACGATCGCGATGATCTTCGAGAAACCGTCGACCCGCACGCGGGTGTCGTTCCAGGTCGCCGTCACCGAGCTCGGTGGCAGCCCCCTGCCGCTGTCCTCCGCGGAGCTGCAGCTCGGCCGTGGCGAGACGATCGCCGACACGGCCGCGGTCCTGTCGCGCTACGTGCACGGGCTGGTCGTCCGCACCTTCGGTCAGGACCGCCTCGACGAGCTCGCGGCCAACGCGACGATCCCCGTGGTCAACGCGTTGACCGACGAGGAGCACCCCTGCCAGGCCCTCGCCGATCTCCAGACGGTGCGGGAGCGGTTCGGCGGGTTCGCCGGTCACACCCTGACCTACGTCGGTGACGGCAACAACGTCGCGCACTCGCTGCTGCTCGCCGGTGCGATGGTGGGGTTGTCGGTCCGCGTCGCCCACCCGGACGGGTACGCGCCCGACCCGGACGTGGTCGCCCGCGCCTCCGAGCTGGCCGCCGCCTCGGACGCCGAGGTGGTGACGACCACCGACCCGGTGGCGGGCGTCAGCGGTGCGGACGTGGTCTACACCGACGTCTGGGCCTCGATGGGCCAGGAGGACGAGGCCGAGGCACGGCTGGCGGTCTTCGAGCCGTTCCGCGTCACCGCGGAACTGTTCGGTCACGCCGCCGACGACGCGGCCTTCCTGCACTGTCTGCCGGCGCACCGTGGCGAAGAGGTCGCCGCGGAGGTGATCGACGGTCCCGCGTCGGTGGTGTTCGACCAGGCGGAGAACCGCATGCACACGCAGAAGGCGCTGCTCGCGTCCCTGCTGACCTGAGTCGCGCTCCATGACCGACAAGCCCCAGCGCCACCAGCTGCTCCGGCAGCTGGTCACCGACCTCGACCTGCGCTCGCAGGTCGAGGTCGCCGATGCGCTCCGGGCCGCCGGCGTGGAGGTCCACGAGGCCACGATCAGCCGCGACCTCGGCGAGGTGGGCGCGGTGAAGGTCCGAGGTGCCGACGGTTCGCTGGTCTACCGGCTCACGGCCGATCCGGGCCCCTCGTCCGCTCGTGAGCGCCTGGACGAGACGCTCCAGCGGTTCGTCACCCAGGTGCTGGCCAGCGGCAACCTCGCCGTCCTCCGCACCCCGCCGGCGTGCGCCCACCCGGTCGCTTCCGCGATCGACCTCGCGGAGCTCGATGGCGTGATCGCCACCGTCTCCGGCGACGACACCGTGTTGGTCGTCGCCGAGGAGGGACTGGCCGGCAGCGATCTCGCCGCAGGGCTGCGCGACCGAGCCGGCCTGCGGTGACCACCATCCGCTGACCGCGGCCCATCACCCCGCCCGTTTCGCCCCCCCGGCCCGTCCCGTCTCGCTTCCCACCCCGCATCCCCACCAGGAGCCTCCCATGAGCAAGCCCCGGATCGTCCTCGCCTACTCCGGCGGACTGGACACCTCCGTCGCCATCGAGTGGCTGAAGGAGCACAAGGACGTCGACGTCGTCGCCTGCGCGGTCGACGTCGGCCAGGGCGTCGATGACCTCGACGAGATCCGCCAGCGCGGCCTCGACTGCGGCGCGGTCGAGTCGGTCGTGATCGACGCCAAGCAGGAGTTCGCCGACGAGTTCATCGCACCGGCGCTCAAGGCCAACGCGATGTACATGAACAAGTACCCGCTGGTCTCCGCCCTTTCGCGGCCCTTGATCGTCAAGCACCTGGTGAAGGTCGCTCGGGAGACCGACGCCGCTGGCGTGGCGCACGGGTGCACCGGCAAGGGCAACGACCAGGTCCGCTTCGAGGTCGGCACGATGACGCTCGCGCCGGATCTGCAGACCCTCGCGCCGATCCGCGAGTGGGGGCTGACCCGCGACGCCGCGATCGACTGGGCGCAGGAGCGCGGCATCCCGATCCCGGTGACCTCCAAGACCAGCCCGTACTCGATCGACGAGAACGCCTGGGGACGCACGGCGGAGTGCGGCATCCTCGAGGACCCGTGGGCCAAGCCGCCGGAGGACGTGTTCGAGCGGACCGTCAGCGTCGCCGACGCGCCGGACGAACCGGACGAGCTGGTGCTCGCCTTCGAGCAGGGCCTGCCGGTCAGCGTCGACGGGGTGACGATGCCGCTGGCGGATCTGGTCGCTCACCTCGATGAACGGGCCGGACGCCACGGCGTCGGCCGCATCGACATGATCGAGGACCGGTTGGTCGGCATCAAGAGCCGCGAGATCTACGAGTGCCCGGGCGCGATCACGCTCATCAACGCGCACCGCGACCTCGAGGATCTCTGCCTCGAGCAGGAGCTCGCCGAGCACAAGCGCACCGAGGAAGGTCGGTACGCCCAGCTGATCTACAACGGGCTGTGGTGGGGGCCGCTCAAGCGCGCCATCGACGCCTTCATGGACGAGGCCAACCGCTACGTCAGTGGCGAGGTCCGCGTCGAGCTGTTCAAGGGCCATGCCACCGTCGTCGGCCGGCGCAGCGAGGCCGGGTTGTACAGCTACGACATGGCGACCTACGACGAGGGTGACCAGTTCGACCAGACCCTGGCGGAGGGCTTCGTGAAGCTCTGGGGCCTGCCGCTCAAGACCTGGGC
Organism: Nitriliruptoraceae bacterium; assembly: GCA_007121785.1. Classification (GTDB taxonomy): domain Bacteria; phylum Actinomycetota; class Nitriliruptoria; order Nitriliruptorales; family Nitriliruptoraceae; genus SKTG01. The sequence goes on along the minus strand of SKJX01000149.1, from coordinate 6,166 downwards.
GGCCAAGGTCCAGCAGCAGGGCGATCGGTGGTGACCGTCCCGGCCGGCCGCTGGCACCTGACAGCACCGCTTGACAGGCGATAGACCTTACATAACCTGGCATCAGGGTGACTGCCTGTCTCCTGGCTGAGGAGGGTGCGGATGGTCGTCCCGGTGATCGGCGACGTGGTCCGAAGCCGCCAGGTCGCCGACCAGCGCGGGCTGCTCGCGGGGCTCGCGACCGCCGTGGCCCAGCTCGACGACGCCCGGTCGGCGGCGGCGACGACCGGCGACGAGTTCCAGGCCGTGTTCGACGACCTCGCCACCGCGATCCGGTCGGTGGCGGGTCTGCGGCTTCGGTTGCTCGATGAGCCGCCCGTCGACGAGCCGGTCGCCCTGCGCGTCGGTTTCGGGATCGGCGAGGTGATCGGGCCCGAACCGCTCGACGCCGGCGCCCCGGGCCAGTCGGGCCCGGGCTGGTGGTACGCACGCTCCGCCCTCGACCACGTCCGCGAACCGCGCCGCGCCTGGCCGCAGCTGCGCTGGTGGATCGACGGCGACCCGGAGGAGGCATCCAGGCTGGCGCCGTTCCGCGCCACGCTGGTCGCGCTCGACGCCATCGCCGCCCGGTTCGATGCCAGGGACGTGTCACTGGCTCGTGGTCTCCTCGCGGGCAGGACCGCCAGTGACCTCGCGCGGGAGCGCGAGGTCACCCGCCAATCGGTCGCGGAGCGCCTCCACGACCACGGCGTGTACGGCTGGGTCCGGACGATCGAGACCCTCTCGGAGACGTGACGTGACCTTCGCCCTCGCCCTGCTCCTCGCGGGGTTGGTGACCCCGGCGCTGGCCGACAAGGCCGGCCGTTGGACCCTGCCGGGCGTCCTCGTCCTGCTGGTGCTCGCGATGCTCCACGATGCCTTCCGGATCATCGACCTGACCGGCCTCGCGGAGGGCTTGGGCCGTTTCGACGTCCTCGGGGTCGCCGGTGGGGACGGCCTGCGCTGGCTGCTGCTCGTCGCCACGTTGGTGTGGTGCGGCCCGGCTGCGGATCAGGTCGTGCGCCGCGTCCTCGCCGCGACCGGCCTGCCGGCCCCCGAGACCGCCGCGGAAGCGGGGTTGCGTGCTGGTCGCTGGATCGGCCGGCTCGAGCGCTGGCTGCTCGTCGCCTGCGTCGCCGCAGCCCAGCCGGCCCTTGCGGTGATCCCCGTGGGTGGCAAGGCGTTGTTCCGCTACGCGGAGGTGGTCGCCGACGCGCGATCCGAGCGACCTCGGCTCACCGGCCCCGACGGCAGCCCCCAGGGGTCGGTCAGTCGAGCCGGGCTGGTCGACTACGTGATCGTCGGCTCGTTGGCATCGTGGGTCCAGGCGATCGTGCTCGGCCTGCTGGTGCTCGCACGGTGAGCCGTTCGCGATCGACGTCGTGGGACCGGCACGACCGCCGCTATCGTCCTGCGGTCGACGGTGAGGGCAGCGGATGAGCGACCAGCACGACGCGACCGACGCAGGCCGGCTCTGGGGCGGCCGCTTCACGGCTGGCCCGGACGCAGCCGCCTGGGCCCTCGGCGTCTCGACCTCGTTCGACCGTCATCTGTGGCGACAGGATCTGGCCGGCTCCGCCGCGCACGCGCACGAACTGCATCGCATCGGGGTCCTCGACGCGGAGGAACGCGACGCGATGCTGGCCGCCCTCGAACGCTGCGCCGCGCTGTTCGAGCAGGACGCCTTCGAGTTCCTGCCGACCGACGAGGACGTCCACGGCGCGATCGAACGGTGGCTGGTCGAGGAGCTCGGAACGCTCGGCGGCAAGCTGCGGGCGGGTCGCTCCCGCAACGATCAGATCGCCAGCGACCTGCGGTTGTGGTGCCGAGACGCCTGCGACGACCTCATCGCGCTGATCGGTGCGCTCCAGGCCGCGTTCGTCGAGCAGGCCGATGCGCACCTCGGCTGGCACGCCCCCGGCTACACCCACCTGCAACGGGGGCAGCCGGTGCTGCTCAGCCACCACCTCCTCGCCTACGTCTGGATGCTCGATCGCGACGCCGGCCGGCTCCGTGACGCCCGTGAACGGCTGGATGAGTCGACGCTCGGCTCGGGCGCGTTGGCCGGACAGACGCTCGGGCTCAATCCTCAGGCCTACGCGGACCACCTCGGCGTCGCCTCGGTCTCGCCCAACTCCATCGATGCGGTCGCCTCCCGCGACTTCGCGCTGGAGGTGCTGTCGGCGTGCGCGATCCTGTCGGTGACGCTGTCGCGTCTCGGGGAGGAGATCGTGCTGTGGGCGACCTCGGAGTTCGCGTTCGTCCGGGTCGGTGACGCGTACTCCACCGGCAGTTCGATCATGCCGCAGAAACGCAACCCGGACATCGCCGAGCTGGTCCGGGGCAAGGCCGGCCGGGTCGTCGGTGACCTGGTCAGCCTGCTGACCACCATCAAGGCGCTCCCGCTGGCGTACGACCGCGACCTGCAGGAGGACAAGGAGCCGGTGTTCGACGCCGTCGGCACCCTGCGGCTGGTGCTGCCAGCCGTGACCGGCACCGTCGCGAGCCTCTCCTTCGATCGCGACCGGCTCGCGGCCGCATCGGTCGGTGGCTTCGCGTTGGCGACGGACCTGGCGGAGGAGCTCGTCACGCGCGGGATGCCGTTCCGCGACGCGCACGAGGTCGTCGGTGAGGTGGTCCGGGTCGCTGAGGAGCGGGGCGTGGACCTCGACGGGCTCGACCCGGCCGAGCTCTCCGCGATCCACCCGGCGCTGGACGCCGATGTCGCCGCCCGGTTCGACCCGCAGCAGGCGATCGATCGTCGCGACGCCGTCAACGGCACCGCGACGGCGTCCGTGCGGGCACAGCTGGACCGCGCGCGGGCGGCCACGGCCGCCAACCTCGGCTAGGTCGCGCGCCCGTCCCCACGTCCCGACCAGGAGGTCTGCGGTGGCAGCGTCGAACGACGAGGTGGCACGGCTCCTGGCCGAGCTGGCCACCCTCACCGAGATCGACGAGGGCGACCCCAACGCCTTCCGGGTCCGGGCGTACCAGAACGCCGAACGTGCGGTCCGCAGCCTCGACGGGCCGGTCTCGGAGCTCAGCGCCAACGAGTTGGCCGAGGTCAGAGGCATCGGCAAGAGCATCGCCGGACGGATCCGCGAGTACGTCGACGAGGGACGGATCGGCAAGCTGGAGGAGTTGCGGGCCAAGCACCCGTCCGGCAAGCGCGACCTGCTGAAGGTGCCGGGGCTCGGGCCGAAGAGCGTCCAACAGCTCCACGAGGAGCTCGGCATCACCGATCTCGAGGGGCTGGCCGATGCGTTGGCCGACGGACGGATCGCCGACCTGCCGGGGATGGGGGAGAAGACGGTCGCCAACATCGAACAAGCGATCGAGCAACTGGGGCTGACCTCGAAGGACCAGCGGGTGCCCATCGCGACCGCGCTGCCGGTCGCCGAACGCATCGTGGCGGCGCTCCGGGGGATCGAGGGGGTCGAGGACGTCGCCTACGCCGGCAGCCTGCGTCGGTTCCGCGAGGACATCGGCGACGTGGACGTCCTGGTGGCCTGCGACGAGGCGGCACCCGCCCGGGATGCCCTGCTGGCCCTGGACGAGGTCGAGCGCACGATCGGCTCGGGGGAGACCAAGACCTCGGTGGTGACACGCGACGGGGTCCAGGTGGATCTGCGGGTCGTGCCGCCGGACAGCTTCGGGGCCGCGCTGCTGTACTTCACCGGCTCCAAGGCCCACAACATCCGTCTGCGGCAGCGTGCGATCGATCGCGGCTGGACGCTCAACGAGTACGCCCTGGCCGCGGACGCCGAAGGAGCCGACGCGCCGGTGGTGGCGTCCGCCGACGAGGAGGCGATCTACGCCGCGCTCGACCTGCCCTGGATCACCCCGGAGCTACGTGAGGACGACGGTGAGATCGAAGCGGCGACCGGCGACGGGTTACCGCGACGACTGACCGTCGAGGACCTGCGAGGGGACCTCCACGACCACACCGATCTCTCCGGCGATGGCCGCGACACACTGGAAGATCTGGTGGCCGCAGCGGCCGACCGTGGTCTGGCGTACCTCGCGATCACCGACCATGCGGAGGACCTGCGCATCAACGGCGTCTCCCGGGAGGGGATGGAACAGCAGCGGGCCCGGGTGCGCGAACTCGAGCAGGAGCGTGGCGACATCGCGCTGCTGCACGGCGCCGAGCTCAACGTTGGGGTGGACGGCACGCTGGACTACGACGAGCGGTTCCTGGCCACCTTCGACTGGCTCGTCGCCAGCGTGCACTCGCACTTCGGCCGGGATGTCGAAGAGCAGACCGCCCGGGTGGTCGCCGCGATCCGGCACCCCAGCGTGACCGCGATCGGTCACCTCACCGGCCGCAAGCTCGGGGTGCGGCCAGGGATCGAGCTGGATCTCGAGCGGGTGTTGGAGGCGGCAGCGGAGACCGGGACCGCCATCGAGATCAACGCCGCCCTGACGCGGCTGGACGCTCCGGTGACCGTCATCCGTGAAGGGATCCGTCGCGGATGCACGTTCGTGATCTCCACGGACGCCCACGCCGTCGACGAGCTCGATCGCGCCCGCTTCGGGGTGGCGCAGGCCCGACGGGCCGGACTGGAGGCCAGCGGGATCGCCAACACGCGTCACCTCGACGACTTCCGCAGATGGCTGTCCGACGTGCGTGGCGGCTGACGGGGATGGCCTCGGGACTCGGGCGGAGCCTCGGTGCGCCTCGCGCGATCGGGCGTGAGCAGCTGGGTGGGACGGCGCCGCAGGCGGCCGTCGGGCTGCTGGGGCGGCTGGTGGTCCGGGATCTCGGTGACGACGGGACGGCGATCGCACGCATCGTGGAGGTGGAGGCCTACCGCGAGGACGATCCGGCCAGCCACAGCTATGCGGGACGGACGGCCCGCTGCGAACCGATGTTCTGGCAGCCCGGGACGTCGTACGTCTACCGGTCGTACGGGGTGCACTGGTGCCTGAACGTGGTGGTCGAGCCGCCGAACGTCGGTGCTGCGGTCCTGGTGCGAGCGGCCACGGTCATCGACAACGTGGCGGCGGTCCGACGTCGGCGCCCCAAGGCGGCCAACGACCGGGACCTGCTGCGCGGGCCAGGTCGCCTCACCGCGGGACTCGACATCGACGGACACCGGCACGACGCCGGTGACCTGCTCGACGGCGTCGGGGGGTTGTGGCTGGCCGCCGATGCCATCGAGGTGGTCGAGGAGGATGTCGCGTGCGGACCCCGCGTCGGGGTGAGCCGTGCCGCGGACGTGCCGTGGCGCTGGTGGCTCATCGACGCACCGGAGGTCAGCCCCTACCGGCGGTCGCCCCGGGCGCCGGTGGAAGGTGCCGACGGGGCCGACCGCAAGCTCGGCGCGCGCAGCGAGCGTTGAACGCACGTCGTGAACCGGTGGTTCGCGACGCGGCGGCCCGGGTGGTTACGGTTCGCTCACCGCGGACGGCGCGCCGGTGCAACGACCGGCCGGGCGGAAAGCTCGCTGCCGGCCGCGCTCTCGCCCCATCTCGGGGCACGCTCTTCACGGAGGTCGCCCGCTGGTCGGGCTCCTCCGGATCCTCACCCGCGGCCGATGCGGCCACGGCGCTGAGGTTGACAGCAACGGTCCCCGCGTCGTACCATACGCGGTCCGCCCTACAGCCCCGGCTCGCTCTTGAGCCCGCCAGCTGCGCACGCCGCAGCCGGCGCCCACGGCCACGGGTTGGACGGATCGGATCGAGCCGGCTACCTTCTTCAGAGAAGCCCGGGTCGGGTTCCGATCCGGGAAAGCGGTGACGCGCTGGAAGCCGACCCCGACGCAGGGGCGGAACCCGGTGCTCCGCGCACCGCTCTTTGAGAACTGCACAAGGTGCCAAAAGCCAGTGCCACCCGCGACCTCGGTCGCGGGAGGACACACCCCGTTGGCTCGGATCGAGACCGGTACGCCGGTCGATGACTCGAGCCACGAGTAGTGTCCGTAGGACCCTTAACAATATATTGATGAAGGGATCAAAGGTCGACGCCTCGGCGGCGACCGACCCCTTCGTTGTTTGTGATCGTTTTCGCTTCTCGAAGCGGTAATCGATCTCTCAACGGAGAGTTTGATCCTGGCTCAGGACGAACGCTGGCGGCGGGTCTAACACATGCAAGTCGAGGGACGAACCAAGGTGCTTGCACCTTGGGGAAACCGGCGAACGGGTG
>SKJX01000176.1 GCA_007121785.1 Nitriliruptoraceae bacterium | reverse complement strand
GGGCCACCACGTAGTAGGTGTCGTGCTGCTGCGCGTTGTGCGGGACGATGGCGTGGGTGACACCGGAGAGCCCACCGATCGTGAACATCGAGATGAACCCGATCGAGAACAGCATCGGCGTGGTGAAGCGCAGCTTGCCGCCCCACATCGTGAACACCCAGTTGAAGATCTTGATCCCGGTCGGGACCGCGATGAACATCGTCGACAGCGCGAACGCGGAGCGAGCGACGGGGCCGATCGCGGAGGTGAACATGTGGTGGGCCCACACGCCGAACCCGATGAACCCGATCGCCGCACCGGCGAAGACCACCGCGGCGTAGCCGAACAGCGGCTTGCGTGAACCCGTCGGCAGGATCTCCGACACGATCCCCATCGCCGGGAGGATCATGATGTAGACCTCGGGGTGACCGAAGAGCCAGAACAGGTGCTGCCAGAGCACCGGATCACCGCCGGTCCCGGGTTCGAAGAACTGAGCCCCGACGACCGAGTCCGCGTTGAGCATGAACAGCGCGCTCGCGATGATCGGCAGCGCGAACAGCAGCAGGAAGTTGGTGACCAGCGACATCCAGATGAAGACCGGCATCCGCATGAAGGTCATGCCGGGCGCACGCATGTTCAGGATCGTCACGATGAAGTTGACGGCCGCCGCCAAGGAACTGATGCCGACGATGTTCAGCCCGACGGCGTAGAACGCCATGTTGGAGCCGTCGTCGGCGGCCAAGGGCGCGTAGCCGACCCAGCTGCCGTCCGGTGCGCCACCGAGGAAGAACGAGGTGTAGAGGAAGATGCCGCCGAACAGGTAGACCCAGTAGCTGAACGCGTTCAAGCGGGGGAACGCGACGTCGCGGGCGCCGATCATCAACGGGATCAGGTAGTTGAAGAAGGCGGCCGACAGCGGCATCACGACCAGGAACACCATGGTCACACCGTGCATGGTGAAGACCTGGTTGTAGAGGTCCTCGTTGATCACGCTCAGCTCTGCTTGCGCGAGCTGCGCTCGGATCAGACCGGACTCGACCCCGCCGAGGAAGAAGAAGACCAGGACCGTGAAGAAGTACATGATCCCGATCTTCTTGTGATCGGTGGTGGTCAGCCACGCCGAGAGGCCGGACTGGCCCTTCGGGCGGCCGGCGTACCCCTTGGTCTCCACCGTGTCGCGTGCCATCGCGGTGACTCCTCGTGCCGCGGTCCAGCGGCCTCAGGTCGGTTGGTGCGTCGCGTCTCGCCGTGCGGACCCCTAAGCGTCCGGATCGAGCATGAGCATGTACGCCACGAGAGCGTCGAGCTCTTCCTCCGAGAGGTCGAGGTTGGGCATCCCGATCCCGATCTCCTCGTACTGCATCGCCTTCATGGCGTCCGGGTCCTCCAACCAGGCTCGGAGGTTCTCCTCGTCCAGGTCGTGGATCGCGCCAGCGAACTCCTCTCGGCTCATCAGGTGGGTGAGGTCCGGGCCGGTCCCCGGCTGACGGTCACCGTCACCCTCCCAGACCTGGTGGCACTGCGCGCAGGCCTGTCGGCCGTCGCCGAGATCGTGGTAGAGCTCGCGACCTTGCGCTTCGAACGTGCCGTCCTCCGGCACCTCCGCGGGCGTGGCCTGTGCGTCCACCCAGGCGTCGAAGTCACCCGGCTCCATCGCCTCCACGCGGGCGCGCATGTTGGCGTGGGACAGACCGCAGTACTCCGCACACTGGCCGATGTAGCGGCCCGGTGCGTCAGCCTGGATGTTGAGGAAGGTCGTCTGCCCGGGGATGAGGTCCTGCTTGCCGGCCAGCCGCGGGACCCAGAACGAGTGGACGACGCCCTGCTCGGGATCGCGGATCGGGTCGGTCGCCGTCATCTCCAGCCGCACGGGCGTGTCCGTGGGGATCGCCATCTCGTTCGCGGTGTAGATGTCGAAATCCGGGTAGTAGAACTCGAACCACCAGCGGTGGCCGATCACCTCCACGGTGAGGACGTCCCCGTCGGGCTCGTCCATCTGCTCGAAGATGCCCTGGACGGTCGGCACGGCGATGACCGCGAGGATCACGGCCGGGATGACGGTCCAGACGATCTCCAGCCGGGTGTTGCCGTGGGTCTGCACGGGCAGCGAGCCGTCGTCATCCTTCCTGGTGCGGAACTTGACCACCGAGTAGATGATCAGCCCCTGGACCACGACGAACACCACCGCCGCGATGATGGCGACGGGGATGATCAGGTCGTGTGGCGCCTGCGCGAACGGCCCGGCCGGGTCGAGGGCGTTCTGCTCGCCGGTGCAGCTGGCGAGGGCCAAGGCGGCGAGCAGGACGATCGCGGTGGTCGTCCGGGTCCGTCGGCGCGAAGCGCTCCGCGCCCGTCGGTTGTCGCGCAACTGACGTCTCCTCGTGATCGTGCGGGTCACCCGCCTGGGCGGTGGCATCGCGGCCGTCGGCGTCGTGCTGCTCGTCCGGGGTCGTGCTGCTCGTCCGCGCAGATGGATGAGGCCCTCAGCGACGGTCGGGCCGGAGGCCCGGCGGGTCCCGACGCACCCGAGCGAGCCGGGCACGTACGGTCAGAACGGATCACCTCGCCCTTGCAGGGCCACCTGGCCGGACGGAGGGTAGCCGTTCGGCCCTGGCGCGACCGAACCCGGCTCACGGCTCCCATCGGAACGTCCGCGACGCCAACGCGACGGCGCCCACCCCCCAACCGGCCACGATCAGGGTCGCGACGATCGCCAGCCCGTCGCCATCCAGCGCAGCCCGCAAGGCCGTCCCCAACGCACCGAGCGGCAACCCCTGCCCGATCGCCGCCAGACCGTCGGGCAAGGCGTCCGCCCGGAACGTGACGCCGCTGATCACCAGCAGCCCCAGGAAGACGGCGTTGCTCAACGCCAACGTCGCTTCCGCACGCAGCGCGCCCGCCATGAGCAGCCCCAGCGCGGTGAAGGTGACCGCACCGATCACGACCAACAGCGGGGCCAACAGCCACCCTCCCGACGGAGCCCACCCGAGGAACACGCTGGCGGTACCCACGACCAGCACGGTCTGCCCTGCCAGCAGGGCCGCGACGGCCAGCCCCTTGGACAGCAGGAACCCGCTGCGAGGCAGCGGCGTGCCGCCGAGGCGCTTCAGCGCGCCGTACTTGCGCTCGAACGCGGTCTGGATGCCGACGGCCACCAGCCCGGTCCCGGCGATGGAGATCGCCAGCACCCCCGGGACCAGGAAGTCGACCGCAGGGCCGGTACCGGTCGGCAGCACGTCCACCGCGGAGAAGAACACCAGGATCCCGAGCGGGATCCCCAGCGTGATGATCAGGCTCTCCGCGGACCGCACCAGCAGCTTGAGCTCCATCCACGCCTGTGCCCGGATCGCCCGGCCCCACGGCAGCCGCCGGTCCGTGACGCGGGGCGCGTCCGTCTCGGTCGCGGGCCCCGCGCTCGGGTGAGGCCTCGGGGTCTCGGCGGCGCTCACGGTGCCACCTCGACGTCCGATCCGGCCGCCACCTCACGCGGGTCGCGTGGGTCGGTGCCCGCTTCGGTGGTCAGGCGCAGGAACACGTCCTCCAGGCTGCGTTTGCCGGCTCGCAGCTCGCCCAGCCGCTCGTCGCGGTCGGCCAGCCAGGCCGCCAGCGCAGCGACCAGCGCCGGGTCGTTGGTGGCGTCGAGGTGGTAGCGGCCGGGCGCACGCTCGCGGACCGACACCCCCAGCGCGACCGTCAGGGCGGTGACGTCCAGCCCCGGACGGGCGGTGAACTCGATCTCGCGTCGGTCGCCGTGGGTGAGCTCGTCGGGGGTGCCGAGCGCGACCAGCTGGCCCTGGTCGATGATCGCCAGGCGGTCAGCCAGTTCCTCGGCCTCGTCGAGCAGGTGGGTGGTCAGCACGATCGTGGCGCCGTCGGCGTGCAGCTCACCGATGAGCTCCCAGGTCAGTCGGCGGGCGGCGGGATCGAGGCCGGCGGTGGGCTCGTCCAGGAACAGCACCTCCGGCCGGCCGATCAGGGCGAGCGCCAGCGAGAGCCGCTGCTGCTGCCCGCCGGACAGGTCGCGGTAGCGGGTCCGGGCAACGGCGGTGAGCCCGACCCGATCCAGCAGCGCGTCGACCGGGAGCGGGTCCCGGTAGAACGCCGCGAACAGCCGGAGCAGCTCACGGGGCTTGGCGATCGGGTAGACGCCGCCCTCCTGGAGCATCAGCCCGACCCGGGCGCGCAGCGCGGCGGCGTCGCGGCGTGGATCCAGGCCGAGGACCCGGACCGTCCCACCGTCCGGTGCGCGGTAGCCCTCGCAGCACTCGACCGTGGTGGTCTTGCCGGCGCCGTTGGGGCCGAGCAGCGCGAGGGTCTCCCCGGCCGCGACGTCGAGATCGAGGTGCTCCACCGCCACCGTGCCGCCGTAGCGCTTGGTCAGCCCGCGGATCGCGATCGCGGGGTCGACGGGCTCGGACACGGACGCCTCGGACGCGGGGGGGCGGCAAGCACGGGCACCGGACGCGGGCAGGGTCGCACGGGATCCGGACGGGGCCGCGCAGCGTAGCCACGTCGATCCACCGCCTCGGCGGGGACGGCCGCGCGGCGGACGGACGTGAGCGGAGGCTTCTGGACATACGGCCTATAGCGTGTCTACGCTGACCGGTGCGACTTCGGTCGCCGTGGCCCCGTGTGTCCCCCCGTCGCACGGGGCCGCGTTGTGTCTGCACGCCGGTCCTGGGCCGTGCCGCGCGGACCCGCTCCCCGCCGGCAGGTAGCGTCACCGGACGCCCGAGCTGGAAGCGTCCGTGTCCGAACCCCTCCGCCCCGCCCCCGTCGACGCGGCGATCACCTCGTCGGCGTCGCCGCTCGCGGCGCGACCCGCGACGCACCGGCTGGAGGTCGAGGTCGCCCCCGCGCGCCGCGAACTGGTCGCCGCGCACCTGTGGGCCGCCGGTGCCTGCGGGGTCTGGGAGCGGCCGGCGCAGCTGGTGGCCTGGTTCGAAGGTGACGCGGCGGTCGAGCTGCCGGAGCCCGATGACGTCCCGGAGCTGGCGATGCCTGCCCGCCGGTGGTCGCTGGAGGAGGACCGCGACTGGCAGGCCGACTGGAAGGCGACGATCCGTGCGGTCCACGCCGGCCGAACGGTGATCGTGCCGACCTGGCTGGAGGCCGACCATGAACCCGCCGACGACGAGCTGACCCTGATCGTCGACCCGGGTCGCGCGTTCGGGACCGGTCACCACGCCACGACGGTGCTGTGCCTGGAGCTGCTCGACGAGCTCGATCTCGCCGGGCGCCTGGAGGGGCGCACGGTCGCCGACGTCGGGTGCGGCACGGGCGTGCTCGCGATCGCCGCGGCCGCCCGCGGTGCCGTGGCGACGGCGGTCGACATCGATCCGGACGCCGTCGAGGTGACCCGCGACAACGCCGCCCGCAACGGGGTGGAGGTCACCGCCATCGCCGGCGGCGTCAGCCAGCTCCCGGCGGCCGCCGAGGTGGTGGTCGCCAACCTCATCACCGACACGGTGCGATCGTTGGCGGCGGACCTGGTCGCCGCCAGCACGGACGAGCTGATCGTCAGCGGCATCGCCGTGGAACGCGAGCAGCTCGCCCTGGACGCGCTCGCAGCGACCGGTGCACAGCTGCTCGAGCGTCGCGAGCGCGACGGTTGGATCGCCATCCGACTCCACAGCACGACGCACGCGGACACCGGTGGTAGCCCGTGATCCGGCCGTTCCTGCTCGCAGCGCTCCTGCTCGGAACGCTCCTGCTGCTCAGCGGCTGCACCGACCCGCAGCTCGCCGACCCGGAAGCGCCTGAGGGGGCGGAAGCCCCGCCCGAGGAGGAGGAACCCGACGTCGACCGCGAGCAGCTCGAGGAGCAGATCGACCGGTTCGCCGCGCTGGTCGCCGACGTCCGCGACGACCTCGCGCCCGCGCTCGACAGCGACGATCGGACGACGGTCCAGCAGGCTGCCGAGGCGGCGTACGGGTCGATGGTCGCCGAGGAGGACGGCCAGGGGCTGTTCCCGTCGGACATCGGCGAGCAGGAACGCGACAGCGCCGGCGAGGACGTGCTGACCGAGACCCTGTCGATCGCCCGTGAACGCGGCGGCGAGCTCGGCCGTGCCACGGTGGAGATGCTGCGCGACCCCGTCGCCGGCGACATCGGCTCGTGGGAGCGCGACCCGGCGGGGATGCTTGCCGCCACCCTCGCGACCGTCCAGGACGTCGACGACCTGGACGAAGCCATCGCGGCGGTGTCCGAGCTCGACGGCGACGGCACCCGCGCGATCGCCTGGTTGGCGCTGGCGCGCGACAGCGACGACGCCACCCTGGCCGCGGACGCCGCGGAGCGGGCCGACGGCCACCTCGGCGTCATCGACGTCGCACTGGAACTCCTGCTGGAGGACCAGGTGTGAGCCCCCGAACCCACCTGGACGACACGCCCCGGCAGGCCCGCATCGACGGGTTCACCCACGGCGGGGAAGGGGTCGCCCGCATCGACGGTAAGGCGGTGTTCGTCGCCGGGGCCCTGCCCGAGGAGACGGTCACCCTCGAGGTCGTCGACGACCGCAAACGGTGGGCCCGCGCACGCCTGCTGGAGGTCGTCGAGCCGAGCCCCGACCGCGTCGAGCCACCGTGCCCGTACGTGCCCGACTGCGGTGGCTGCGACCTGCAGCACGCCAGCGTGGAGGCCCAGCGCCGGCTCAAGACCCGCGTGGTGATCGAGCAGCTGACCCGTCTCGGCCGGCTGGAGGACCCGCCCGTCGAGCCATGTCGGGCGGTCGGCCCGGCCACCGGCTACCGGATGCAGGCCCGGTTGCACGCCGACGACGACGGCCGGCTCGGCTTCCACCGCGCGGGATCCGATGAGGTGGTCGCGATCGACACCTGCCTCGTGCTCCGGGCGGAGACGCAGGCGCTGCGCGAGACCGTCGGGGACGCGACCGGCGCGGACGAGGTGACCGTCCGGGCCCACCAGGACCAGGCCGTCGCCACGATCGCTCCCGGTCCGGGTCCGCTCGAGCTGCCGGACGGGACGTTCGACCTGCGCCTGGAGCAGCCGGACGGCACGGCCGTGGCGATGCGCGGGACCGGGGAGGTCACCGTCGAGGTGGCCGGCCTCGAGCTGACCGTGCCGGCGGACGCGTTCTTCCAGGTCGGCCCGGACGCCGCGGCGGCGCTGGTGACCCACGTGCTGGAGGCGGCGACCGGCACGTCCGATGACGGGCTGGACGGGCTGGAGGTCTGGGACCTCTACGCCGGCGTGGGGCTGCTCTCGCTGCCGTTGGCTCGTGCCGGCGGGCACGTCCTGGCCGTCGAAGGCCACGCCGCGGCCGCCCGAGCCGCCGCTGACAACGCGGCAGCCAACGGCCTGGACATCGAGGTGGTCACCGGCCCGGTGGGTCGCGTGGTCGGCCGGATCCAGCGCGGCGAGGATGCACGACCGCAGCCGGACGTGGTCGTGCTCGACCCCCCGCGGGTCGGCGCCGGCGAGCGGACCGTCGCCGACCTGCTCGCGCTGGCACCTCGCCGGATCGTCTACGTCGCCTGCGACCCAGCCGCGCTCGCCCGCGACGCGAACCACCTGGTGACCGGCGGCTACCGGCTGCGCCGGGCCGTACCGCTGGATCTGTTCCCGATGACCCACCACGTCGAGGTGGTCGCGACCTTCGAAGCGCAGATGGTCTAGCGTCGGCACCGTCCCAGGCGCCGACCACCCGGACAGGAGGCACCCGTGGAGCGTCCGCTGCACGTCTACGCCTACGTCGAGGCACCGTTCGACCTGGTCACCCGTCTGCTGGCCGACGATGCGAGCGAGATCCTCCAGCACGCGACCGACGACGCCGCCGAGCAGGCCGGGACGCTCTCGCGCACGCTACGGGTCGACGTCGGCGGGTTCTCGGTCAGCCGCGAGGTCACGATCGAGGTGGGTGAGTTCGAGCCGCGTGAGGTGACGCGCAGCGTCGTGCCGCTGCGGTGGCACGCCTCGACCGGCCGGCTGCTGTTCCCGTCGCTCGCCGCCGATCTGGAGGTCTCGTCGGTGTCGTTCGACCCGCCGTTGACCCAGCTGACCCTGGACGGCAGCTACGAGCCGCCGCTGGGCCTGATCGGCGCGGGGGCGGACCGGATGCTGCTGCACCGGCTCGCGGAGGCGACCGTCCACCGGTTCGTCCATGACGTGGCCGACCAACTCCGCCGCTACGTGGACGCCATCCCTGAGGACGAGCGCTACTGACCGCGGACCACGAGGGTCGCGCCGGCTGTCAGCGGTCGGGGTCGGTCACCAGCCCGGCGCCGGTACGGGTCCAGGCGTGGCCACGCAGCCGCCACACCAGCGACACGAGCCGGACCAGCATCATCGCCTGGACCGCGGCCCACAGTCCCAGCAGGCCCCCGCCGGTCGCGGCGACCACCTGCCCGCCGACGCCGCCGACCACCGCCCCGGCGATCGTCCAGGTCCGCAGGTAGGCGAAGTCCTCCGCCCCCATCAGCACGCCGTCCAACGCGAACGTCGGGCCGTTGATGACCACGCCGAGGGCAGCCAGCCACCAGGCACCGGCGACGGTCGCCAGGACGATCGCGTCGTCGGTGAGCAGCCGGGGGAACACCCCGGCCCCAGCCAGGAGCACGGCGGCGGCGGCCACCCCGCCGATCACGCCGAAGCGCAGCACCGCCCGGCCGGTCGCCCGGGCCTCGTCGACCTGCCCGGCGCCGAGCGAACGCCCGACCAGCGTCTGCCCGGCGATGGCGACCCCGTCCATCAGGAACGAGATCAGCAGGAACGTCTGGTAGAGCACCTGGTGGCCGGCAGCGGTCGCCGCGTCGATGCGAGCGGCTGCCGAGGTGATGGCGAGCAGCCCTGCCAGCAGCCCCCCGGTGCGCAGGAACAGATCACGGCTGACGACGACCAACGCCCGGAGCTGACGGCGCCCCGGCCAGCCGTGCCCTCGCAACGGCAACCCGGTCGAACGGATCAGCACCGCGAACGCGGCCACCACCACCGCCTCGCCCGCGACCGTCGCCCACGCGGCCCCGGCGATGCCGGCGCCCAGGCCGAACACCAGCCCGACGGTCAACCCGGCGTTGAGCAGGTTGGCCACCACCACGATGCCCAGCGGCGTCCGGGTGTCGGCGACGCCGCGGAACGCCCCGTGCCCGACGTAGCCCAGCAGCAGCAACGGGACCCCGACGGCCCGGATCCGCAGGTAGACCACCGCCGGGTCGACCAGTTCCTCGATGGCTCCGAGCGCCCGGACCAGCATCGGGGCGATGAGCATCAGCGCGGCACCGACCGCCACGCCGAGCACCACCGCCACCCGCGCCGCGTGGCTGACCCGCCGTCCGGCCGCCTGGAGATCGTCGGCCCCGACCGCCCGCGCGACCGTCGAGGTGGTGCCGAACACCAGGAAGTTGAAGATCCACGACACGGCGGCGAGCACCGACACGGCCAGCCCGAGCGCGCCGAGCTGTGCGGCGCCGAGCCGTCCCACCACCGCGGTGTCGACCAACCCCATGATCGGGTCGGCGACCAGCGTCACCGTCGCCGGCACCGCCAGCGCGAGGATCGCCCGGGAACGGGAGCGCACACCACCTCGTCGTCGGCGTTGGAACGCGGGACCGTAGCTACCCGCGGCGGCGACCAGCCACCGGTCGCTGGGCTGCCGCCCCGGACTTCGAGCGGGGCCGTCGACCGGCACCGGACCGGTCAGTTCCGGACGCCCACGGCGGTCTCCGAGACGGACAGTCGGTGGCGGTCCGAAAGCCCCCAGAACGGGGCGAACGGTGGCCGCACCGTCGCGTGGCAGGTGATCGTCACACGGGGGCCATCGAGGTCCGGCGGGTCGCACCGGACGTCCTCGAAGGTCCGGTCCTGGCGCTGGGCCGCCAGCAGCTGCTGCGCCCGGACACCGACCCGGGCCGCGTCGAGTTCGACCGTGTCGATCTCCGGGTCGTAGAAGCGTGCCTCGTCGACCGAGGCGACGGCGTCATGGGCGATCGACGAGGTGACGTCGACCAGGCGACGTTCCCCCAGGAACAGCGTCGCGGTATCCAACGCCATCGCCGCCAGGCCGAGCAGGATCAGGACCGCGGCGGGCATCAACACGAGGGTGTTGCCGTCCTGCGCGAGCCAACGGCGTCGGTCAGCCACGGTCGGCTCAGAAACCACAGCCATCCCACCCTTCGACCTCGAGCCCGCTGCGGAACGGGTCGACGACCTGCTGGTACCGGGACGAGACGTGCCACCTGGGCGTGTCCATCAGCCCGGGGACGATGACCGAGGCGACCTCCACGGTTGTCGCGATCGAGATCTTCGAGCAGCGCTCGAGCGTCAGCGGCCCTTCCGGGGTGACGTCGACGCTGCCCGGTGCGTGCCCGTGCGCCGCGTAGGCCTGGTGGGCCGCGTTGGTCGCGCGCTGTTGGAGCTCGCTGGTGTGCGTCCCCGCCGGGGCTTCCACCACGGCCCGGACCGCCTCACGAGCGGCAGCGTTGGAGGCGAACTTCGCGTCGACCACCGTCCAGCCGTTGAGGACGATCAAGGTGCCGATGACGCAGATCAGCACCCCGAACACCAGCGCTTCGAGCCCGGCGACGAACCCCGCCTCGCCGGTGGTGCTCGAGGCGGTCCCGGGGTCGTGTCGGTGGTTCACGGCTCGGGCTCGTCGGGGGCCGTCTCGGTCAGGAAGGTCGCGGACCGGTCGATGTCGCCCACAGGCGTGAACCCGAAGCCGGCCAGCGACCGTGCCGGGGTGGGGCCGGTCACCCGGACGGTGATGGCCTCCGGGCGCTCCAGGTCCGCGGTGCACTGGACGCTGGCGCTCTGGCCCCAGGAGCCGAGCCGGGAGCGGACCCGTGACTCGACGTGCTCATCGCAGCCACCGGAGACGGTCCCGTCGGCGGTGGCTGCACTGACCCGGCGCGCCTCATCGAAGGCCACCGCGGTGACCGTCGACGTGGCCCACAGGTGCACCAGCACCTGCGTCGCCAGGAACAGGAACCCGAGGAGGATCATCACCCCGAACACCGAGGTGACGCTGCTCGACCCGTCCTGGTCGCCGGCCCGCCCTCGCGCGGGCTGGGCGTTCATTCGCCGATCGGCTGCAGTTCACCCACCTGGTCCTCGATCATGTCCGCCGAGTCGCTGAAGACCCCGCTGAACACCGCCCACATCGCGGCCCCGATCAGCGCCATGATCAGCACGGCGATCGCGGTCGAGATGACGCCTTCGCCGGCCTCCTGGCC
>SKJX01000030.1 GCA_007121785.1 Nitriliruptoraceae bacterium | reverse complement strand
CCCGTACCTGGTCGAGGGCATCGGTGAGGACTTCTGGCCGGAGACGTTCGATCCGTCGGTGGTCGACGTCTGGGAGCGGGTCTCCGACGCCGAGTCGTTCGCGATGGCCCGCCGCTGCGCCAACGAAGAAGGCCTCCTGGTCGGCGGCTCCTGCGGGACGGCGCTGGTCGCCGCCCACCGCTACGCGTCGACGCAGCCCGAGGACGCCACGATCGTGGTGCTGCTGCCCGACTCCGGCCGCGGCTACCTGTCGAAGTTCTACGACGACACCTGGATGGCTGAGCACGGGTTCGTCGAGCACACCTCGGGCAGCGGCACCGTCGGCGACGTGCTCGAGTCCAAGGGGCAGCAGCTCCCACCGGTCGTCCACCTGCATCCCGGCGAGTCGGTGTCCGATGCGATCGGTCTGCTCAAGGAGTTCGGTGTCTCGCAGATGCCGGTGTACCGCGACGGCATCCACGACCAAGCCTCCCCCGATGACATCATCGGCTCGGTCCGGGAGAACCAACTGCTCGATGCCGCGCTGCGCGACGTGAAGGTGATGCGCAAGCCGATCGTCGAGGTACTCCAACCCTCGCTCCCGGCGATCGACACCGGATCGCCGGTCGACGAGGTGCTCGGGGCGCTAGCGGCCGGGGCACCGGCGGTGCTGGCGACCTCGGACGACCGCGCGGTCGGGGTGCTGACGCGCGCCGACGTCCTGCTGTTCCTCGCCGGGGAGGACGTGCGATGAGCCACGGATTCGACACCCGCGCGATCCACGTCGGCCAGGAGCCGGAACCGACCACCGGCGCGGTCGTGGTCCCGATCTACCAGACCTCGACCTTCGCCCAGCCGGCCGTCGGCGAGCACCTGGGCTACGAGTACGCCCGGACCGGCAACCCGACCCGCACCGCGCTGCAGGAGTGCCTCGCCTCGCTCGAGGGCACCGAGCAGGCCGTGTGCTTCGCCTCCGGGTTGGCGGCGGAGGACGCGATCTTCCGCACGCTCTCCCCCGGCGACCACGTGGTGATGGCCGACGACGTCTACGGCGGGACCTGGCGGCAGATCGCCCAGGTCCACACCCGCTGGGGTATCGAGGTGACCGCGGTCGACCTCGCCGACCTCGACGCGGTCCGCGCAGCGATGGGACCGCGGACGAAGCTGCTGTGGGCCGAGACGCCGTCCAACCCGCTGCTGAAGGTGCTCGACCTGGCGGCGCTCGCCGGGATCGCGCACGAGCACGGCGCACGGCTGGTGGCGGACAACACGTTCGCGACGCCCTACCTCCAGCAGCCGACCGCGCTGGGCGCCGACCTGGTCGTCCACTCCACCACGAAGTACCTCGGCGGCCACTCCGACGTGGTCGGCGGTGCGGTGTGTACCGATGCTCGGACCGCGGAGGACCTGGCGTTCCTGCAGAACGCGGTCGGCGCCGTCCCCGGTCCGTTCGACGCGTGGCTGACCCTGCGCGGGGTCAAGACGTTGGGGGTGAGGATGGACCGTCACTGCGACAACGCCGCGCGGATCGCCCGGTGGCTGTCGGACCACCCGCGGGTCACGGCCGTGCAGTACCCGGGGCTACCCGACCACCCTGGGCACACGTTGGCGGCGACGCAGATGCGTGCGTTCGGCGGGATGGTGTCGTTCCAGGTGGACGGGGGCGTGACCGCGGCCAAGCAGGTCGCGGAGGGCACGGAACTGTTCTTCCTCGCCGAGTCGCTGGGCGGGGTGGAGTCCCTGATCGAGCATCCGGGGATCATGACCCACGCGTCGGTCGCCGGGACGGCCCTGGAGGTCCCCGACGACCTGCTGCGGCTGTCGGTGGGGATCGAAGCCGTGGACGACCTGATCGGGGACCTGGACGCCGCGCTGGCGGCGACCGCGTGAGGCGACCCCGTCCGGGTCCGGCTCCCCGGGTCGGAGGCTGACCGCGTGCGTGCGCTGCTGCTGTTCAACCCGAACGCCACCACGACCGACGAGCAGATCCGCGACGTGATCGTGGCGGCGATCGGGTCGGCGGTCGACGTCACCGTGGAACCGACCAAGCAACGCGGCCACGCCACCCACCTGGTGGCCGGCGCGGTCCACGAAGGCGTCGACGCGGTCTTCGCGCTCGGTGGGGACGGCACCGCCAACGAGGTGATCCAGGCGCTGGCAGGCACCGACGTCCTGCTGGGCATCATCCCCGGTGGTGGCGCCAACGTGCTGGCGCGGGCGATCGGCCTCCCCAACGACGCGGTGCGTGCGACCGGTGTGCTGCTGGACGCCGTCAAAGCCGGCCGTGACCGCTGGATCACGCTGGGGCGTGCCGGTGAACGCTACTTCGGGTTCAACGCCGGCTTCGGGTTCGACGCGGCGGTGATCCGCCACGTCGAGCAGCACGCCGCGGCCAAACGGTGGCTACGGCAGGGCGCGTTCCTCTGGTCGGTGGCGCACGAGTGGGCCGTCGGTGCCGGGCGCGATCGCGTGGAGACGATCGTGACGCTGCCGGACGGGTCCACCCGGGGGCCGGTCGCGATCAGCATGATCGCCAACACCGACCCCTACACCTACCTGGGCCCGCGGCCGATGCACGTCCATCCGCAGGCGGACTTCGACACCGGCCTGGACCTGCTCACCGTCGCCGATCCCACCACCGCGCGGCTGACCCGCATCGCCGCGGGGACCTTCCGGGACGGCCGGCACATCGACCGCGACGGGGTCGACTACCTCCACGACCTGCCGCATTTCACGCTCACCGCCCCGGTGCCGCAACCGCTGATGGTCGACGGCGACTACGCGGGAGAACACGCCCAGGTGACCTTCACAGCGGTGCCGCGGGCACTTCGGGTCCTCGGGCCGGCGCGGTGACCCCGTCCGCACGAGCGTCGCGACGCGTCTGATGTGGAACGGCTTGTCAAGTGCACGGGACAAGTGTTGTCGGGCGGGTTTGCGGGCAGTGAGAGGTAGGCCCTGACGTTGGGTGGGTGCCAGGGCTGGTGGGCGGGGCTGGAT
>SKJX01000190.1 GCA_007121785.1 Nitriliruptoraceae bacterium | reverse complement strand
GATCTGGCGCATCTACTCGATGACCAAGCCGATCACCGGCGTGGCGCTGCTGAGCCTCTACGAGCACGGCCACTTCCAGCTCGACGACCCGGTGCACCGCTTCCTGCCGCAGTGGCGGGAGCTGAAGGTCCGCGAGCGCACCCCCGACGGCGATGAGCGACTGGTCGAGCCCCGCCGGCCGATGACGATCCGCGACCTGCTGATGCACACCTCGGGACTGGGCTACGAGGGGCGCGGGCCCGCCCTGCTGGGGAGCTCGCCGGACCTGCCAGGCAACCAGCCCGGCGCGACCCTGGACACGGTGATCGACTGGCTCGCCGACCGCCCACTGCACTCCCATCCCGGCGAGCGGTGGCGCTACTCGGTCGCCACCGACGTCTGCGGCAGGCTCGTGGAGCTCATCTCCGGTCGGCCCTTCGACGAGTATCTGCAGGAGGAGATCTTCGACCCGCTCGGGATGGTCGACACCTCCTTCCACGTCCCCGACGACAAGCTCGACCGGTTCGCCGCCAGCTACCGGCGCAACTCCAAGAAGCAGCTGCGGCTCGTCGAAGGCCCGTCCGACAGCGAGTACCGGCAGCCGCCCTCCTACCTCAGCGGCGGGGGCGGGCTGGTCTCCACGAGCGCGGACTACCTGCGCTTCTGCCGGATGCTGGCCAACGGAGGGGAGCTCGGCGACGTGCGCATCCTTGGTCGTCACACCGTGGAGATGATGGCGACCAACCAACTGCCGGGCGGGGTCGACCTGCGGGAGGTGGCCGCCGGCGGATTCGGGGAGACCGGCTTCGACGGCATGGGCTTCGGGCTGACCGTGGCCGTGTCGATGGGGCCGGAGCGCACCGGGGTGCTGGGCTCGCCGGGCAGCTACTCCTGGGGTGGGTTCGCCTCGACGATCTTCTGGATCGATCCGGCCGAGGACCTGATCGTGGTCTTCATGACGCAGCTGATTCCCAGCGGCACCTTCAACTTCCGTGATCAGCTCAAGTCGATCGTCTACCCGGCCATCGCGGACTAGGTCCGCCCGGGTCGTGTTCCCGCTGCGCGGAGGTTGCGCGCAGCTCCCGCTGCGGTGGCCGAGCGAGCGAGGCTCGGTACCGTTCTCGCGACGTTTCGTTGGCGTCCGCACAGCTCCCCCTCTCGCACGTCCGGCCGGTACGACGCGTGTGCCTGAGGGGTTCCGATGGGGGTCCGCATGTCCACACGCGCCGTGGTCCACCGTGCCGTGATCTCGATCACGCGCGCACCGCTGCTGTTCTCGTTGGTCATCGCCACGGTGGTGGCGCTCGCGCTGCTCGGGACCGGGGCCGGATCACAGGCCGCGCCGCTGGGCTCCAGCTCGGTCCCCGAGACGGTCCTGCGTGCGCGGGAGCTGCCACGCGCGGTCCCGGCGGCAGAGGAGGCCGGGGAGCTCGTCGACGAGGTCGCCCACGAGGTGGACGCGGACGGGCCCGAGGCGGAGCCGGCCCCGGCCGGGCCGGCGCGCACGGAGGTGTTCGCGCAGGTCGACGGGTTCGACCTGCACAAGCCCTCGGACGCGTTGGTGCTCGCCGGCTTCCACCAGGCGTCCACACCGGGCTCGCTGGCGATGGAACCGGTCGGCGACCGCACCCGGGTGCTGCCGTCGCGTGGCCGTGCGTACCCGCGGACCTCGGCGGTGGACCTCGTGCTCCACGACGAGGAACCGGTCCGTGCTCCCGTGACAGGCCGCGTGGTCACGTCAGAGCAGTACCGCCTCTACAACCGTCACGGGGACCGTCGGATCACGATCCGGCCCAAGGGCCGCTCGGACCTGCGGGTGGTGGTGCTCCACGTGGAGGGCACGCAGGTCGAGGTCGGGGACCGCGTGGAGGGCGGCGAGACCGTGATCGCGCGCACCGCGCGGCGCTTTCCCTTCCGCAGTCAGGTGGACAAGGAGACCGCGCCCGAGGCGTGGCCCCACGTCCATCTGGAGGTCAAGACCGTCAACGGGCGCGAGCTCCAGCGGTAGGGTCGCTTCCCCGATGACCGCGTGAGAGGAAGCGCGTGAGCAGGATCGTCATCCTCGGTGGAGGCCCCGCCGGCTACGAGGCCGCCCTGGTCGCCGCCGAGCTCGGCGCCGAGGTCACCGTGGTCGCCGACGAGGGGCTCGGCGGCAACTGCGTGCTGTGGGACTGCGTGCCCTCCAAGGCCCTGATCGTGGCCGCCGAGGCGATGGGCTGGCTGCAGAAGGCCGACGCGATGGGTGTGCAGGTCGCCGGCGTCACCGAGCCGGACCGCACGTTCGTGGACTTCCCTCGCGTGTCCGCTCGGGTGCTCGATCTCGGCGCCTCCCAGTCGCACGACATCGAGCGGCGGGTGGGCGCCGCCGGCGTGCATCAGGTCAACGGCTGGGGGCGGCTGTCGGGCGCAGGCGAGGTCACCGTCGACCTCGCCGACGGTGGGCAGCGCACGCTGACGGCCGACTACGCGCTGATCGCGACCGGCTCGCGGGCCCGGGTGCTGCCGTTCTTCGAGCCCGACGGGGAGCGGGTCCTCGTCGGCCAGCAGGTCTATGAGCTGCCCGAGGTCCCGGAGCGGCTGATCGTGGTCGGCTCCGGCGCGACCGGTGCGGAGTTCGCTCACGCGTTCGTGCGGTTCGGCTCCGAGGTCACCCTGGTCTCCTCCCGCGACCTGATCCTTCCCACCGAGGATCCCGACGCCGCCCAGGTCATCGAGACCGTCTTCGAGCGTCGCGGCATGACCATCCTGCGCAACTCCCGCGCCGTCTCCTGCGAGCGCACCGCCGACGGGGTGCGGGTGGGCCTCAAGGACGGCAGCGAGGTGGAGGGCTCCCACGTGCTGTTCACCGTCGGGCAGGTGCCCAGCTCCGAGGACATCGGTCTCGAGGCGGTCGGGATCGAGCCCAACGCCTGGGGCGGGATCGACGTCGACACCGTGAGCCGGACCTCGCAGCGTTGGGTCTACGCCGCCGGCGACGTCACCAGCCGCGTGATGCTGGCGTCGGTCGCGGCGATGCAGGGCCG
>SKJX01000012.1 GCA_007121785.1 Nitriliruptoraceae bacterium | reverse complement strand
CAGTGCGGGAAGCAGTTCCCGGTGGTCATCGCCGGGCCGCCGTGGACGTCGGTGGCGTCCTCGTCGGCGTCGAGGTCCTCGACGGTCTCGGGCTCCAGCTGGTCCAGCGGGTCGGTCGGTTCCGGGCCGTCTGGTCGGGGGTCGGTGCTCATGGGTTTCCCTCCGGGGTTTCGGTGTCCACGCTGATGGTCGCGTTCGCGGGGCGATCGGCCGAGCCCAGGGTCAGTTGCCGTTGCAGAGGGCGGTAAAGACGTTCCCCGTCCCGCCCGCGATGTCGTCGGCTTCAGCGTCGGCGTCGAGGTCCTCGACGGTCTCGGGCTCCAGTTGGTCCAGCGGGTCGGTCGGTTCCGGGGCGTCGGATCGGGGGTCGGTGCTCATGGGGGTTCCCTTCAGGGTGTCGGTGTCCACGCTGGCGGTTGGCTCGGATGCTGTCAACGGGGCGACCTCCACCGCCTAGCGTCGGTCAGCACTGTCAGTGTGCGCGGGGATGGTCCGGACGTCTGTGGTCTGGGCCTCACCCGCCAGGCTCCAGCCGGCGGCATCGTTGACCGGTGGCACCGGGGTCCTTAGGGTGGATTTCAGCGGCAGCAAACCGGGGTTCGAGGGAGCGGTTGCTGTGGCATCGGGCGGGAGAGGTGGCCGTGTCGGAGCAGTGGGGCACGGGGACCCTGTCGGCGACCGGCCCGAACCGTCCGGCAGCTGCTCCGGCGTCGTCTCTCGGATGGCAGCCGGTCCTCGACGGTGAGGAACGCACCGAGGCGTTGACCGCGGTTGCCGAGATCGCCGCCGCGCTCGGGTCGTTGCCCCACGACGATGCGTCCCTGGCCGGCGGCACCGCGGGCCGTGCCGTGCTGCACGCCCGCCTGGTCGCGGACGATCCGGCTCAGCGCGATGCCGCGTTGGCCTGCCTCCGCCACGCCGCCGCGTCGCTGCGCACCCCCGGCGGGTCGTCGTCGCTTTTCCTCGGGGCCGCGGGCACCGGATGGGTGGTGACCCACCTCGCGGGCGAGCTGCTCGACGCGCGTGACCGGTGCGCCAGCCTCGACCGGGCGCTGCTACGGCTGCTCGACCGGCAGCCGTGGCCTGGCCGGTTCGATCTCGTCACCGGTCTCGTGGGGCTGGGGGTGTACGCGCTCGAACGGCTCGATGTCCTCAAGGGGACCGCGTTGCTGGAGCGGGTCGTGCGCCGCCTGGGCGAGATGGCCGTACGCGACGAAGACGAGGTGTACTGGTGGACACGGCCGCAATGGTTGAACGAGGAGGTCCGGACAGCGGCACCCAGCGGACAGATCGACCTGGGGCTCGCCCACGGCATCCCCGGTCCGATCGCGTTGCTGGGTGCCGCCTGCGCTGCCGGTGTGGCCAGCGATGTCGCGCGCGGACCGCTCGAGGGGGCGGTGGCGCGCCTCCTGCGGGAGGCTGCGAACGCTGAGCACCTGTCGTACTCTTGGCAGCCCGGCCGTGACCCGTCACCCGCGCGGACCGCGTGGTGCTACGGCGAGCCCGGGGTCGCCTCCGCCCTGCTCATCGCCGCACGTGGTGCGGGCGAGCCCGCCTGGGAGGAGGCCGCCCTGGCCCTGGCCCGTCGTGCCGCGTCGCGGTCGCTGGCCGACAGTGGGGTGGTCGACGCCGGGGTGTGCCACGGCGCAGCAGGGCTCGGGCTGATCTTCGCGCGTCTGCACCACGCCACCGGTGACCCTGTGCTCGGTGACGCGGCCCGGTCCTGGTTCGAGCGCACCCTCGAGCTCCGTCAGCCAGGCACCGGCATCGGCGGCTTCGCCACCGAGGGACCGGAAGGCGCCACCGACGACCCCGGCCTGCTCACCGGCGCGACCGGCATCGGGCTCGCACTGCATGCGGCGGCCAGCGACCAGGAACCGACCTGGGACCGCATCCTGCTGCTGTCCGCGACGCCCGTCACGTCACGGGGCTCGGGACTGACCTGACCGTTGACCGGTCGGGTGAGCATCCCTAGGCTCGTTCGCACACCGTCGGGGTTCGGGGTCGGCGCGATGCGCCACGCCTGGGTGGTGTGGGTGAGGGGCCATGGCGGAGCCGATCAGCGGGACCAGGACGGCTCGGGATCGCACCGGTCGGTCGGGGACGGTCGGCCTCGCAGCCCCACGCACGTGGGGGCCACCCGCCGGTGGGGCAGCGCCGTGTCGACGCCCGCCGGGCGGAGGCCGGGAGGAACGAGCGGCCGGTGTGTGAACCAGACCACAGACGGGCTGCCCGAGACGGTGGAGCGTGCGTACCGCGTCGCGTCGACGCCACCGACCCGACGCGGCGGCTACCGATCCACGAGGACCCTGCACGACGAGGAGGAGCGACATGACCGACCCCACCAACCCCCAAGACGCCCAGGGCGACGAGCCGCTCGATGAGGTCGACGCCATCACCGTGGAGGATCTCGACGTCGACGAGGACGCAGAGGACGTCAAGGGTGGGCCGTACGTCACCGACCCCACCTGCGGCCCCGAATGCCGGCCGCGATGACGCCGAGGACGTCGATGGCGGACACACCGTGACCACCATCGACATCTTCACCAGGTAGTGCGGAGGAACCGACATCGGGCGCGACGGGCCACCCCCGGAGAGCATGCACCCCTCCGGGGGGTTCGTGTGGCGAACGCCGCTGCTGCCGGTCGAGGACTTCCTGGGGTGGGGTGGTGGGCTCACCGCGGCAGAGACGCTCGCCCGTGACGGTCCGGGCGAGGGGCTGGCGGCGGCGCTGGTGGCTGACCGTTCGACGTTGCGGGAGCGGCTGGCCGCCGCGGTCGAACGGCCGGAGGTCCGCGAGGCGATCACGGTGGGCTCACCCGGGCTGGAGTCGGTCATCGACGTCTGGCGCGAGACGCCCACCTCCAAACGCGGACGGACCATCGAGCGCACGCTGGTCCGCTACCTCACCCGCATGGCGACGCGCCCCACCCCGTTCGGGCTGTTCGCCGGCATCGCCACCGGCGACCTCGGCGAGCACACGGACCTGGTCCTCGCCGGCCGCGAGCGCTCCCGGCGGTACTCGCAGATCGACACCGACGTGCTGTTCGCGCTGGCCGACCACCTCGGTCGAGACCCGGATGTGCGCCGCCACGTCGAGGTCCGCCCCAACGACAGCCACTACCGGACCGCCGGACAGGTGCGCTACGTCCAGGCCCACCAGGACGGCAAGCGTCGCGCCTACCGGCTCGCGGCTCTGCCCGACCATCCGGCGGTCGCCCGGCTGCTGGAACGGGCGGCGCACGGCGCGACGGTCGCTGACCTGGTCGAAGCGCTCGCCGACGACGGTCACGACGTCGAGGTCGCGCAGCGTGCGGTCGACCGACTGATCGAACGGCAGCTGCTGGTCGCCGACCTCGGGTTCGGGGTGACCGGCGCCACCTCGGTCCGGGCGTTCATCGACGATCTGCACCGGCTCGCTCCGACCCGGACGGTGGCTGAGCAGCTGGCCGAGGCCGACGACCTGCTCGCCGAGCTCGACACGTCCGGGCTCGGTGCGCCACCCGACCGCTACCGGGCGGTCGCCAAGGCGCTGCACGACCTGCCCGGTGTCGAGACGCCCGACGACCCGTTCCACGTCGTGCTCACCAAGCCCGCGCCGGACGCGTCGCTGGGGCCGCGCGTGCTTGCCGCGGCCCAACGTGCGGTCACGGCCCTGCACGCCCAGACGCCACCACCCGAGGACGGGCCGATGGAGGCGTTCCGGGACGCCTTCGTCGCCCGCTACGACACCCGCGAGGTACCGCTGGTCGAGGCGCTGGACGGCGAGGTCGGCCTGGGCTACGGCCGTGCCGCCCACCCCTCGCCGCTGCTGCGCGGCCTGCCGTTCCCGGCACCGCCGGCCACCTCGCGCTGGACGCCCCGTGACGAGCTGCTGCTGCAGTGGGTCGGGCGCACCCTCGACCGCGGGGAGCGGGAGCTCCACCTCAATGACCGTGACCTCGACGCGTTGCGAGCCACCGGCGAGCGACCCGAGCTGCCCTGCGCCTTGGCGGTGTTCGCCACGCTGCTGGCGGAAGACGGCGCGGCGGTGGACCGGGGCGCGTTCCGCCTGCTCGTGGAGGGTGCGGTCGGGCCGTCCGGCGCGCGGCTGCTCGGCCGGTTCTGCCACGCCGACGCGGACGTGCACCGGATCGTCACCGACCACCTGCGCGCCGAGGAGGCCGGCGACCCCGACGCGATCCACGCCGAGATCGTGCACCTGCCGGCCGGCCGCGAGGGCAACGTCGTGCTGCGTCCGGTGCTGCGCGAGACCGAGATCGCCTACCTCGGCCGCTCGACCGCGCACGTCGACGCCCAGCTGCCGGTCACCGACCTGCTGGTGTCGGTGCGGCGTGGGCAGGTCGTGCTGCGCTCCCGTCGGGACGGCCGCCGTGTCGAGCCGCGGCTGACCTCCGCGCACAACACCCAGCGTCCGTCGCTGCCGATGTACCGGTTCCTGGCGGACCTCCAGCAGCAGGGCGTTGCCAGCCAGCTCAGCTGGACGTGGGGACCGTTGGCGTCGCTGCCGTTCCGGCCGCGCGTCACCAGCGGGGACCTGATCCTCGCGCCGGCCAGCTGGCGGATCGCGCCCGACGAGCTGGCGGACGTCCACGACCTCGAGGATGCGCAGCGGTTCACGGCCGTGCGCACCTGGTGTGCCCGGCGTGGCCTGCCCGACCTGGTGTGCGAGGTGCGCCACGACCACCGGCTGGTCGTCGACCTGCGCAACGTGGTGTCGATCGACTCGCTGCTGCACCTGGCCCGGCAGCGCGCCGCCGACGAGCAGCCGCTGATCGTCCAGGAGGTGTTCCTCGACGACGCCGACCTGGTGGCCCGTGGTCCCGAGGGACGGTTCACCCACGAGCTGGTGCTGCCGCTGCTCCGCGAGCCGTCGGAGACGCCGGACCCGCTGGTCGGTACGGGCGGGAGCGTGCCGCGCGCCGTGTCGGCGTCGCCGACGGTGCCGCGGCGGTTCCCTCCGGGCTCGTCGTGGCTGTACGCGAAGCTGTTCACCGGCGGGTCCGGGGTCGACGAGCTGCTCACCGAGGTGGTCGCGCCGCTGCGTGACCGGCTGCGTGCCGCCGGCGCGCTCGACGGCTGGTTCTTCCTGCGCTTCGGCGACCCCGACTGGCACCTGCGGCTGCGACTCCACGGCGCCCCGGAGCGCCTGACCGGTGACGCGCTGCCGGCGTTGCAGGCAGCGCTCGCACCCCTGGTCGAGGGCGGCCGGGTGCAGCGCGTCGCCTTCGACACCTACGAGCGGGAGCTGGAAGCGCTGGGTGGGCCGGCCGCCATCATCGACGTCGAGCGGCTGTTCGAAGCCGACAGCGACGCGGTCGTCGAGCAGCTGACGACCCTGCCACGTGGCGACGCCGGGCTCGACGCCCGGTGGCGGCTGGCACTGCTCGGGATGCACCGGGCGCTGCTCGACCTCGGGCTCGACCTCGACGCGCGCCGGTCGCTGCTGCACGCGCTGCGCGACGGCTACGCACGCGAGCACCACCTCGACGTCGCCACGAAGCGGGAGATGGGGCAGCGGTTCCGACGGGAGCGCGCCGCGATCGACGCGCTGCTCGACGGCGAGGGAGCACCGCCCGGACCCCTGGCCGCGGCCGCCGCCACGCTCGACCGGCGGACGGCGTCCTGGCAGGAGCCGATCGCCCGTCTGGCGGCGCTCGACCGACAGGGTGAGCTCACCGTGTCGTGGCTGCAGCTGGCTGAACGGGTGCTGCACCTGCACGCCAACCGTCTGCTGCGCTCCGCGCAGCGGCGCCAGGAGTGCGTGCTGTACGACGCGCTGGCACGGATCTACGACAGCGAGGCCGCACGAAGGAGGCAGGGATGACCGAGCATCACGACGACCCCGAGGAGCTGGACGAGCTGGAGCCCGAGGTGGTCGAGGATCTGGAGGTGGACGAGGACGGCGAGGACGTCCGCGGCGGAACCGCAGGGTGCATCACGATGACGTTCTGAGGGCGATGGAGGAGGACGCGATGTCGGGTGACCCGAAGAGGCCGGTGGTTGACCTGGACGATCTGGATGCTGAGGTGGTCGAGGACCTCGAAGCCGATGAGGATGATGGCGAGGACGTGCGCGGGGGCAGCCTAGGCTGCATGACGTTCTGAGGTCCGGGAGCGGATTGATCCGGGTGTGTGGACCGGTTCACAGACGTCTGTCAGTCTGGATGTCAGGATGGGTGACGTGTCGAACGCTCACGAGGCAGGACGATGGAGGAGGACGCGATGTCGAGAGCCCCGAAGAGCCACGTGGACGAACTGGATCAGCTCGAGCCGGAGATCGTGGAGGATCTGGATGTGGATGAGGACGCCGAGGACGTGCGCGGCGGCACCACCTTCAACTGCCCGACCTCGCACTAGCTGAGAACCCTGGGTTCCTCCAGGTTGGGTGACGTGCCGGGGGACGATCACGAGGTGAGAACGATGGAGGAGGACGCGATGTCGGGTGACCCGACGTCCGCGGTGGGATCACCGCACGGACGTGTGTGATGTAGGCGACCACCCGGACACCTGGTCTCGGGTACGCGGGTGCGTGGACCGGCCCACAGGCGTCTGTCAGTCTGGATATCAGGTTGGGTGACGTGTTGGACGCTCACGAGGTAGGGCGATGGAGGAGGACGCGATGACGGGTGGCCCGAAGAACCCTTCGGTCGAGCTGGATGAACTGGATGCGGAGGTGGTCGAGGACCTCGACGTCGAGGAGGACGCCGAGGATGTCCGCGGCGGCACGAGCCTCGGCTGTATGACGCGCTAGCGCCGGGACGTGGTACCGCGTCAGGCTGGTCGTGACGTCCTGGTGGAGGATCGGGTCGGGGAAGGGGATCGGTGAGCGCGACGGAGGTGGTGGTCGAGGAGCTCGCGCTGCTGGAGTTCGTGCCGCCGGACGTGCGCACGCTCGTGGCGGCCAGCTTCGAGTCCCAGGTCTACGAGTTCGGTGATGTGATCGTCCGCGAGGGCGACGACGCGGACGCGTTCTACGTGCTCACCGCCGGTCGGGCGCGGGTGGTCAAGCGCGGTGCCGACGGCCAGGAGGTGACCCTGGCGATGCTCGGTCCCGGGGACAGCTTCGGGGAGACCGGGCTGCTCGAGTGTTCGACGCGGACGGCGACGGTCCGGGCCAGCGGTGACGTCGAGGTGCTGCGTCTCGACCGGACGCTGTTCGACGGGTTGCTGGCCACCGCCCCGAAGCTGCGCGAAGCGGTCGAGCTGCACCGCCGCCGGGTGCAGCTCGAGGAGCTGTTCCGTCTGTACACCGTGTTCGACGCGCTGCCGCCGGATGGCCTGAAGACCCTGCTGGAGGGTCTGGAGGAGGTGGAGGTCGCCGCCGGGGAGACGGTGATCGAGCAGGGGGCGTCGCCCGGCGCCGCCTACGTCGTGGAGGAGGGCAAGCTGCGCAGCCGGCGTGACGGGCGGGACCTGGCGTTCCACCGCCGTGGCGACGTCGTTGGGGAGCGCTCGCTGTTCACCGACACGCCGCGGGCGGCGACGATCGAAGCCGTCGCCGACGCACGGCTGCTGCGGCTGCCGGCGACGCTGCTGCGCGGTCTGCTGGCCGACCACCCTGAGTTCGCCGCGCGGATGGGCGACCGCGTCGCCCAGTACGACTACGAGGCGGTCGCCCGGGTGCCGCTGGACTTCGGTGAGGAGCTGCTGCCCGCCGACGCGCAGCGGATGGCCGAGGCGTCCCCCGACGGGCCGCAGGCCGGCCCCGCTGTGGCGACGGCACCCGCCCCCGACGCGGAACCGTTCGTGCCCGACGAGGAGGAGCCCCGCAAGCGGCGGCGGGTCCGGGTCCCGATGATCCACCAGATCGACGAGATGGACTGCGGCGCGGCGTGCCTGGCGATGGTGTCCGCGGCGCACGGCCGCCCGATCAGCCTGACCCGTGCCCGGGACGCCGCCGACACCAACGTGTCGGGCTCCAGCCTCGCCGGGATCGTGCGGGGCGCCGAGCAGCTGGGCTTCGAGGCCCGCACCGTCAAGGCCTCCAAGCGCAACCTCGACGACCTGCCGCTACCGGCGATCGCACACTGGGACGGCTACCACTGGGTCGTGGTCACCGACGTCGACGCCAAGCGCGTCCGGGTCACCGATCCGGCGGTCGGGCGGCGTCGCATCGACCGGGCCGAGTTCGAGGAACGGTGGAACGGCTACACCGCGCTGCTCGAACCGACGCCGGCGCTCGAGGACCGTGCGGAGGAGGAGAGCGCCAGCCTCGGGTGGATGCGGGACCTGGTGTCGCAGCACCGGGGACGTCTGGTGGCGGCGATCCTGCTCGCCCTGCTCGCCAGCGCGCTGACGATGGCGATGCCGGTGTTCCTGCAGATCATCGTCGACGAGGTGCTGCCCGACCGGGACGTCGGGCTGCTGCGGCTGCTGCTGCTGGCGATGGTGGGGGTACTGGTCGCCCTGGCGTTGTCCACCATCGTCTACCGCTACCTGCTGAGCTGGGTGGCCCTGCGCGTCGACGGGGCCTCCATGAACGTGCTCAGCCAACGGCTGCTCGCGCTGCCGATGTCGTACTTCCACACCCGTCGGACGGGTGACATCCAGCGACGCCTGTCGGGCGTCCAGCAGATCCGCATGTTCGCGGTGCAGGACGGCGTGCTCGCGCTGACCGCGTTCACCCAGCTGAGCGCAGCGCTGGTGATCATGGTCGTCTACAGCCCGCTGCTGGCGGGCGTCTACGTCGCGGTCGCGCCGATCTACGCGGTGCTGATGCGCGTCGGAGCGCTTCGGCTGCGTCCGGTCTTCGACCAGCTCGAGGAGTCGTTCGGTCGCTACTACTCCCGCCAGGTGGATGCCGTCAAGGGGATCGAGGCGGTCAAGGCGATGGGGGCGGAGCCGGCCCTGCGGCGTGAGCTGGTCGACGAGTTCCGCCGGCTGTCGACCAAGCTGTTCCGGGCCGACTTCGGCGCGATGCTCTACCACGCGGGCGTGCGGCTGGTCGCCTTCGGCTCGCTGATCCTGTTCCTGTGGGTGGGCTCCCGGCTGGTGCTCGGCGGGTCGATCTCGGTGGGTGCGCTGGTGTCGTTCAGCGCGCTGGTGGTCTTCGCCAACAACGCGATCATCGTCCTGCTGAGCCTGTGGGATCAGGGCCAGCGCGTCTCGGTGCTGCTGCGCCGGGTCCGGGACGTCTTCGAGGTCGAACCCGAGCAGGGCCGTGACCACTCCCACCTCGCCCCGGTGCCCAGCCTCTCCGGCCAGGTCACCCTCGACAACGTGGGGTTCCGGTACGGCGCCCACGGCCCACCGGTGCTCGAGAGCATCGACCTCGACGTGGCCCCGGGCACGACCGTGGCACTGGTCGGCCGCAGCGGGTCGGGCAAGACCACCCTGGCCAAGTGCCTGATCGGCCTGCTCGAACCCACCGAGGGCACGATCCGCTACGACGGCGTCGACCTCACCACGCTCGACTACCGCGACCTGCGCCGCCACATCGGGGTCGTGCTCCAGGACAACTACGTCTTCGCCGACACCATCGCCCGCAACATCGCCTTCGGCGAGGACGAGCCCGACATGGAGCGGGTGGTGTGGGCCGCGCGGGCCGCCAACGCCCACGACTTCATCGCGCGGCTGCCGCTGGGCTACGAGACGTTCGTCGGCGAGAGCGGCCTGCAGCTCTCCGGCGGGCAGAAGCAGCGCATCGCCATCGCCCGGGCGGTCTACCTCGAGCCCTCGGTGCTCATCCTCGACGAGGCCACCAGCGCCCTGGACGCCGAATCCGAGCAGGCCGTGCAGGAGAGCCTCGACCGGCTGCTCGAACAGCGCACGTCCTTCGTGATCGCCCACCGGCTGTCGACGATCCGCGACGCCGACACCATTGTCGTGCTCGAGCAGGGCCGCATCGCCGAGCAGGGCGACCACGACGAGCTGATGGCCCGGCGCGGCCTGTACTTCTACCTCAACAGCCGGCAGCTCGACTTGTGAGCGACGTGCGGGACATCGTCGTTGCGCCCTCGGTGCTCACCCGGACCGAGGAACCCGCTTTCCGCGTCGATGGCGTCGTCTACCCCTGGGCGCAGGTGCTGGCGCACGCGCGGCGGCGCGGTGCCTGGCAGATCCTGACCACCGAGGTGCGCCAGGCACTGGCCTGCCTGCGCATGGCCACCGAACAGGGTCCACCCCTGGAGCGCGACGCCGAGCGGCCGGCCGGGAACGAGTTCCGGCGGGCGCGGCGGCTGCACGCGGCCGAGGACCTCGAGGCGTGGCTGGCCTCCCGGGAGCTCACGGTCGCCCAGTGGCGCCACTACATCCGAGGCGAGGCACTGCGCCGCCGCCACGCCGCGGAGCTGGACACGGTGCCCGAGCGCTACCCCGTGGACGACGACGCAGTCGAGAAGGCCGCGGGCATCTGGGGATGCTGCTCCGACGCGCTGGCGCGCTGGGCCTGGCTGCTGGCCGGCCGGGCTGCCGCGGCCCACGCGGCCACCGAACGGGCCGGCGACCCACCCCCGGCTCCCGACGATCTCGACGCGCTCGAGGAGCTCTCCGATCGGTTCGCCGACGGGGTGGCGACCAACGAACGCCTCGAGGCCCTGCTGGCGGCCCGGTACCTCGACTGGCTGCGGCTCGAAGGGACGTCGGCCGCCTTCGACGACGACGACACCGCCGCGGAGGCACTGTTGTGTGTCCGCGACGACGGCTGGACGCTGGCCGAGGCGACCCAGGCCGGGCGCGGTCACCTCCGCCGGCTCCGCCTGCTCGTCGAGGAGATCGCCCCCGACACTCGCCACCACTTCGTCCGAGCCCGAGACGGCGACCTGCTCGGGCCGCTGACGATCGTCGGGGAGCCGACCCTCGTGCACGTGCTGCGCAAGGACGCCCCCAGCCTGGACGACCACGAACTGCGGCTCAAGGCCAGCCGACAGCTCGTCTCCACCGCCGCGGCACGGGAGGTCGACGACCGGGTCGAGTGGCTCTAGCAGATCACGCCACGCGTCGGCGTTGAAGAACGCCCGCTCCTGCACGGTCTCGGCGGCCTCGCACTCCGCCGGCTACATGATGTTCGGTTGTGGGTTGTTCGCTCGCCGGCCTCCTGATCGCTTGTGCGCCGCCCAGATTGCGCTGCGACCAGTGCGTCAAGCCACGCTGCGACCATTGAGACGGAGCACGGTCCTCCAGCTGTCTCCTCGGGCCTCCAGCTGCGGCCACCACACCCGCATGCCGTCGAGCAGGGCGTCGGGGTCGGTGGGCTGATAGTGCTCACCGATCGCAATGCCGAGATCCCAGGCGTGCACGTGCCACTCGTTGGCCGCGGCGCCGACGAAGCTGCCGAGGGTGATCT
>SKJX01000201.1 GCA_007121785.1 Nitriliruptoraceae bacterium | reverse complement strand
CGACCTCGGATGCGTCCGCGGCCAGCTCGGGCGGGTCGGTGCGCTCCCCGGACGCGGGCGCGAACGCCCCGACGGCCAGCAGCGGCGCGTCGCTGTCGGCGAGCGGGCGGGTGGTTGCCTCGACGGTGGGCACGGGAGGGCTCCTCGGCGACGGGTCGCGGCGCGGGACGACGGCGTCGGTCCCGGCATCGGCGACGTCCGTGGGCAGGTGGGACGCGGGCCGCGGAGACTAACGGTTGGCGACCCGCGGAGCCGTGTGAGGCGGCGGAACGACCCGGCGGACTACCGTGCCGATCCGCCCGCCGCCGACGAAAGCGTGTCCTGCCCGTGGCCGACGAGGACCCGACGACCGCGCCGGACCGCCGCGGTGTACGGCCGGTCGACCTGCGGGACTACGCCGACTGCCAGCCGCGGTCGGCGACGCGCACCCGGGTGTTCCGCACCGACCGGTTGGCGATCGACCTGTGGTGTGTCGAACCGCGGACCTCGACCGGCGTGCTCCACCTCGAGGACCAGGACGTGGCGTACACGGTCATCGGTGGCCGCTCGTGGATCGTGACCGACGACGGCGAGGTCGGCCTCGACCCGATGGGGTCGATCCTGATCCCCGCCGACACCGTCCACGGCATCGACAACCGCTCCCCCGACCCGCTGATCGTGCTGGCGGCGTCCGCCCCGCCCGGTGCCGAGGAGCCGGGCCCGGCGGTCGCGGACGATGCGGAGGCGGTCACCTGGGAGGCCCAGCCGGGCGTGATCCGGCGCGCCGTCGACACCCTGTTCGGTGGACGGTCCGGCTGAGCTGACGGGTCGGGGCTCAGCCCCGGTCGGGTCCGGGCCCGTTCGACGTGGGCAGTTGGAGCACGAACCCGGCACCGCCGTGGCTGCCGTCGTAACGGATGTCGCCGCCGCCGAGCTCCAGCAGGTCACGCACGATCGTCAGGCCCAGCCCGGTGCCCGTCGTGCCATCCTGGTCGCGGCCACGGCCGAAACGCTCGAACACGGCGTCGATCTCGTCGGCAGGGATGCCCGGCCCGTGGTCACGGACGCGGATCTCGACCCGGTCGCCGCGGACCACCTCGGCGGCGACCTCGATCGGCGGAGCGCCGTGACGCTTGGCGTTGACGAGCAGGTTGGTGAGGACGCGTTCGAGGTGCCGGCGGTCGGCGTCGACCCACAGTTCGTCGGGGACGTCGAAACGGACGTCGGAGGCCGTGATCCCGGCCAGCTCGACCGGAGCCCGGCGCAACAGGGCCGCCAGGTCGATGGGCTCCACGAAGGCGGTCGCGGCCCCGGCATCGAGGCTGACCAGCGTCAGCAGGTCCTCCACCAGGGCGTCGAGCCGGCGCACGTTGCGGTCGATCGGCTGGAGGTAGCGGCCCAGGTCCTCGTCGTCGGAGCGGAACCGCTGCATCGACTCGGTGAAGCCCGAGATCACCGTCAACGGCGTCCGCAGTTCGTGCGAGACCGACGCGAGGAACTCATCCTTGGTCCGGCTGGCGTCCGCCAGCGCCGTGTTGGCGCTGAGCAGTTGGTCGGTCAGCAGCGACAGCTCACGCGTGCGTTCGGCCGCCAGCTCGTTGGCGCGCCGCTCGCGCAGGGTGGTGCTGCGCACCAACAGCGCGACCAGTGCCGCGGCGAGGGCGCCACCGAACGCCAGCAGGGTCGACCCGCGACCGAGCAGGGGCGTGTGGAACCCGGGCAGGGCGGCCGCCTCGACCGTCCATTCCCGCTCGCCGGCCGGCGCGAACGTCGTCGTCCCGAGGTGGGCATCGGGGTCGAACCCCTCGGACACGGCGAGCTCCTGCACGCCGTCCGGCGACGGTTCGCTCAGCCGGACCGCGACCAGGTCGGGGGCGGGTGACACCTCCGCGAGGAACCGGGGCCCGGAGAGGATCAACGCCAGGTTGGCGGCCACCTCACCGTCGTCGACCACCGGGACCACCAGCACGGCACCGGGTTCGCCGTCAGCCAACGGCATGAGCGACGTCGCTTCGGACAACGCGGGACGGCCGGAGGCCTCGGCCGCACCGTGTGCGTCGCGCGGGATCGGTTGCGAATCGACGACCAGCCCCCGTGTCGGCGCGTTGGCCCCGTCCGGGTGGACCAACGTCACCACCCGGACCGGGTCATCGCCGGTGTCGTCGAACAGCTCGATCGCCGGTCCGTCGCCGGCACGTCCAGCCAGGTGGTCAGCCACGTCGTCCCGAGGGATGCGTTCGACGAGGTTCGCGCCCATCAGCGCCGGGTAGCGCTCGTCCAGCGCCAGTTCGTCGAGGAGCTGCTCGTACGACCCGGCATCGAGGCCGTCGACCAACGTCAGGGCCACCGCGAGGTCCTGGCCGACGTCCTTGAGCCGGCGCATCTCGTCCTCGATGCCGGCGGTGACCGACGTCAAGGCACGGTCGATGCGCGCTCGCTCGCTGGCGTTCTCGTTCGCGGCGAGCACCCAGACGGCGATGACGGTCAGAAGCAGGACCGAACCGGCAGCCAGGAGCACCGCTCGCAGATCACGCGTCAAGGTCCACCGTCCTCGCCGGCACCCACGGGGTGGCCCGGGCGAGGCTAGTCACCAGCTACTGCCGGTCCGGTGGCCGGGACCATGGGTCGACACCCGCCGCGGTCGCGTCCTGCTCGGCGAGGGCGACGAGACGACCGAGCGATCGCCCGAAGACCCGACGCAGGATCGGTAGGACGAACGTGCTGGCCCCCCACTCGCCCAGCGCGCCGAGCGGGGGGTCGACCTCCTCCCACCAGGTGATGTGGGTCCGGTCTGCGCCGAGGTCCTCCAGCACGAACGCGCCGGAACCGGTGATGATCTTGCCGAGGTGGACGACCTCGAGCCGGTGCGGCGCGTCCCAGCCGGTGACCCGCATCACGTCGTCGACGGTGACGCCGAGCAGCTTGGTCGGGCAGAGGATCGTCACCCCCGTCCCGGTGCGCTGCGGGGTGAGGACGTGGACGGACTTGGCGTCCAGCATCCAGTCGGGCTGCCGCTCCCACTCGGTGAGCACCGACCAGACGACCTCACGCGGCGCCGCCGCCTCCCGTTCCACCTCGAGCCGCACGTCGTCCTCCTGCTCGTCGCGCCTGCACGACCCGTCGCCGCCTTCGCGCCGTCCCTTCGGAGCCGACCGGGGACGTGGGCGTGACCTCCCCATCCAACCATTAGGCTCGGCCACCCTTCGGCATCGTGCCAGCTGCGCTGCCGTGCTGATCCACCCACGACCTGCGGCACGACCGACCGATCGTGCGACGTTCCCACCGACGGCTGCGTGCGCGCCCACGAGGCAGCGACCGCCGTGTGACGACCCGGAGAGACCATGTTCGCGGACATCGACGGCAACACGATCCACTACGTCAGCGAGGGCGAGGGACCACCCGTGGTGTTCGTGCACGGGCTCGGTGGCTCGTCCAACGTCTGGCACGGCGTGATCCAGGCGATGAAGCAGCACCACCACTGCGTCGCGCTCGATCTGCGTGGCCACGGGCGCAGCCAGGGCCGAGGCAAGTTCTCCATCGAGGGGTGGGCGAAGGACGTCCAGAAGCTGATCCGTCACCTGGAGCTGCCCGCCGTCACCCTGGTCGGCCACTCGCTGGGAACACTGGTCGCCCAGCATCTGGCACAGACCCAGCCCGACAGCGTCGACCAGCTGGTGCTGGTGGGCGCCATCTCCTACTTCCAGCCCCCGACGGCGGACGCCTACCGCGAGCGGGCCGACCTGGTCGAGCAGGACGGCATGGACGTCCTGGTGGGACCGTGGCTCGAGGGAGCCGTCTCGCCACAGTCGCACGCGGTCCACAGCGGCATGGTGGGCCTCCTGCGCGAGCTGTTCCTCCGTAACGAATCCCAGCACTACGCCAAGTCCTGCCGGGCGCTGGCCGACGCGCCGCGCATCCGCCGCGACGACATCGGCCAACCCACGCTGGTGCTCACCGGCGCGCACGACCGCTCGACCCCGCTGGCGATGTCGGAGGAGATCAGCTCCTCGATCCCCGTCTGCCGCGTCGAGGTGATCCCCGACGTCGGCCACTGGACGCCGCTCGAAGCACCCGGCGAGGTCGCGGCCCGGACCCTGCAGTTCCTGACCTGACCTCGGCGAAGGACCGCTCGTGCTGCGCCGCCTCCACCCCGATCCGGGCGAGCAGGAGCTGCACGAGCTGTACGCCGGGCTGACCCTGCCCGAGGGCAGCCGCCGGCACCGCAGCTGGGTGGCGCTGTGCATGGTCGCCTCGGTCGATGGCGCCGTCGCCGTCGACGGGCTGTCCGAGGGGCTGGGTGGCGAAGCGGACCTGCTGGCGCTCTCGCGGCTGCGCGCGTCCAACGACGTGTCGCTGGTGGGTGCTGGCACGGTGCGCACGGAGCGCTACCGCCCCCTGACGGGGTCGGCACGTCGGCGCGAGGACCGCGCCGGGCGCGGCCTGCGATCGGCACCCCGGCTGGCGATCGTGACCCGGTCTGCTCGGCTCGATCCGCAGCTGCCGGTGTTCGACGACCCGGACGAGCGCCCGCTGCTGTTGACGTGCGAGCGGGCCGATCCGGCGGCGCTCGCCCGCCTCGGGGATCGCGCCGAGGTCCACGTGCTCGGCGAGGACACCGTCGTCATCGAGCGTGCCCTGGACCACCTCGCCGACCTCGGGCTACCTCGGGTGCTGTGCGAGGGCGGCCCGAGCCTGAACCAGACCGTGCTCGCTGCCGACCGGGTCGACGAGGTGTTCCTCACCCTCGCCCCCGCCCTGGTCGGTGGCCCGGCGACCCGGATCGTCCACGGTGACCGTGAGGTCCCACACGACCTCACGCTGGTGTCGGTGTTCGAGTCCGAGGGCGACCTGCTGCTGCGCTACCAGCACCGCGACCACCACCGCTGAGCGCGCCACCGACGACCCGGACGCCGCCCGGTCAGCCGGGACGTAGCGCCGGCGAACGGGAGCTCGACCGGTCAGCTGGTCGGCGGTGCCACCCAGCGCAGGCGGACGTCCTCGACGTCGTACGGCGGTAACGCACGCAGCCCGTCGACGGTCTCGCGGACGGCGAGGTACCGCGCGACCTCGTCCACGTCGTGGACGCGCACGAACCCGGGCGCGCCACGGACCGTCTCCACGGTCGCCAGCGTCTCCGGCAGGCGTTCGGGCGGCTCGGCGCCGGTGATCACCCCGGTGACGTACTTGCGTGACGCCCCGGTGAGGATCGCCAACCCGTAGCCCGCGAGTCGGCCGTAGCCCCGTAGCAGCTCCAGGTCGTCCTCCGGCAGCTTGGCGTAGCCCAGACCCGGGTCGAGCACGATCCGGTCGCGGGGCAAGCCCTGCTCCTGCGCGAGAGCGATCGCGGCGTCGAACAGCTCGACGGCGTCGCCGACGACGTCGTCGTAGTCGAGGAAGCCGTCCGCTTTGTGCGCGATGCGGGTGTGGAGGACCACCAGGGCGGCCCCGTGGTCGGCACACCGCCGGGCGATGTGAACGTCGGCCAACCCCGAGACGTCGTTGATCATGCAGGCACCGGCGTCCAGGGTGGCGGCCGCGACCGCCGCGAACGGGGTGTCGACCGACACGGGGACCTCACGCGCCACCAACGCTTCGACCAGTGGCACGGCCCGCGCGATCTGGGTGTCGAGGTCGATCGGCTCGCCGTAGGTCACCCCCGAGTCCGTGCCGACGTCGATGATGCCGGCGCCGGCTTCGACCATGGCCATCGCCGCCTCCAACTGCTGGTCGGTGGTCGCCAGGTGGGACCGGTCGGAGAAGGATCCGGGGTTGGTGTTGACGATGCCCATCACGCACGGCGCACCGGGCCGCAGCTCGAAGACGTGCCGCCCGGCCGGCAAGGTCACGGTCGTCGGGCTGGCGGCGGGGCTGGTCGTGGCGAGGGTCACGGCGACTCCTGCGTCGAGGATCCGGGCGTCGTCGGACGCGGCGACCGCGGCCGCCGCACACCTGGGTCATCCGGTGCCGCGCCGCGCGCCGATGGGTTGGCGGCCGGAGACGGGCTCACATCGCGCGCGGGCAGCGGGCTCACATCGCGCGCGGGCAGCGGGCTCACGTCGCACGCCGCAGCAACGGTGGCAGCTCGCGCAGGTGGCCGATGCGGTGGTCGGGTCGTGGGGCGCCCGCCGCCGGATCCGGCTCGTCCGGGTCGGCGACCCACACGGTCCGCAGGCCGTAGTCGCGTCCGCCGGCGACGTCCGCGGTGAGACTGTCACCGACCAATACCACGTCCGCGCGCGCCGGTCCCCCCATCGCCTCGAACGCCGCGTCGAAGATCGCCGGCGCCGGCTTGGCCGCCCCCACCTCGTCGGAGATGATCACGACCTCCGCGTGGTCGCACAGCCCGGACGCATGCAGGCGCGGTCGCTGGACGTCGGCGAGCCCGTTGGTGATGTAGGCGATCGCGAAGGTCTCGGCGAGGTCGCCGACCACCTCGGACGCGCCGTCACACACCTGCGCGCCGGCGGCGAGGTCGCCGAGGTAGTGCTCGGCGAGCTCGGCGACGTCGACGGTCTCCGCGCGGTGGGCCGCCAGGAGCTCGCGCCACCGGTCGAGCCGTAGCTG
This sequence comes from Nitriliruptoraceae bacterium, assembly GCA_007121785.1. Taxonomy (GTDB): domain Bacteria; phylum Actinomycetota; class Nitriliruptoria; order Nitriliruptorales; family Nitriliruptoraceae; genus SKTG01. The sequence goes on along the minus strand of SKJX01000201.1, from coordinate 24,488 downwards.
CGCCGCGGTGGTCTCCCCACGCTCCAGGGCCTCCCAGTGGCGACGGTTCACCTGCCGGTAGTCCGCCAGGAGCGCATCGCTGACCACCAACCCCGCCCGCGACAGGGTCGCCGACACGGCAGCGGTCTCCGCCGCGGCGTAGTCCAGCAACGTGCCGTCGAGATCGAACAGCACCCAACGCATCACCGGCCGAGCTCCTCCGCACGTCGCTTGCGTCGTCCAACGCCGCGGTCGTCGGCGCCGACGACCGCGGCGTGGAGGCTACGGTGGGCCGTCCCGCGATGGGCAACACGTCAACCACGGGAGCGGACCATGGCCAGGGTCGGCATGCCACGCAAGTTCGTCTTCGTGTGCATCAACGAGCGCCCGGAGGAGCATCCACGCCCCTCCTGCATCCGGCGCGGCAGCGGCTCGGTGTTCGAGGCGTTGCGCGAGGAGACGGGCCAGCAGGGCCTGGTCGACGTGAAGGTGATCGCGTCGGGCTGCTTGGAGCCGTGCATGGTGGGTCCGTCGATCTACGTCGCCCCCGACGACGTGTGGTACGGCGGGGTGACGGTCGAGGACGTGCCGCAACTCGTCGAGCAGCACCTCGCCAACGGCGAGCCGGTCGAGTTCCTGCGGATCGGCCGGCCGGAGTTCGAGTTGTCGCCGCTGCAGGGCCGCAGCGACCTTCCACCGGGCGAGATCCCCCCGGTCTGACGCGGCGGCGATCCACGCCGCCGCGATGGCCAGGAGCGCCGCGCCCACGGCCGCTGGCGATCCGTGGAGCGTTGCCGGGACATAGCGCCCCTCCCGCTCCACATTTCCCCGCTTGCTCGACGGCCCGAGCCGAAGCCACGGGCGCGAACCCGGATCCGTGGAGCGTCGCAGGGCCACCGCGCCCCTCCCGCTCCACACTTCCCCGAGCGACCCGGATCTGTGGAGCGTTACAGGGCCACCACGCCCCTCCCGCTCCACACTTCCCGGAGCGGGACGGCCCCGGCCTCGCGGCGGCGAGGCGCGCCGCGACCGCGGCAGCTGGCGGTCCGGCCACGGTCAGCCGGCCACGGTCAGTGGGCCACGTCCGCTGGTCTCACGTACCTGCGGCAACGCGCACCACCGTTCTGCGCCCGCGCGGGGCTTTGGTGCTGCCCAGCGGGCGTGCCGTACCGTCGTCGCCGCGCACCACCTGCCGGTGGCGTGCGCCCCCCGCGCCGCCGACGCGACCCGTCGCGCCGCGCATCTTCCCGACCCGGTGCCGACCCACCGGAGGTAGCCCCGATGCCGCCGACGTCACCACGCCCGTCCCCTGACGCCTCGTCCGACCCGACCACCGCCTCGTCCGACCGGGGCAACGTCGGGATCGAGGGCTACGACGCGGTCGAGTTCTGGGTCGGCAACGCCCGTCAGGCGGCCCACTTCTACCGCTCCGCGTTCGGGTTCCGACTCGTCGGCTACGCCGGCCCGGAGACCGGGGTCCACGATCGGGCCTCCTACGTGCTCGAGCAGGGCTCGATCCGGTTCGTGGTCAGCGGGGCGCTGGCGTCGGACCACCCGATCGCCGGGCACCAGCGGCGCCACGGTGACGGCATCCGTGACGTCGCCTTCCGCGTCGACAACGCCGAGGACACGTTCACGACCGCCCTCGACCGGGGCGCCACGCCGCACCGCAAACCCACCGTGCTCGAGGACGAGCACGGCAAGCTCGTCGTCGCCGCGATCGCCGTGTACGGCGACACGGTCCACTCGTTCGTGCAGCGCCAGGACTACAGCGGCGTGTACGCCCCGGGCTACGAGCCGGTGGCCGACGATCCGCTGGCCAGCGACGTTGGCCTGGCCCGCATCGACCATGCCGTCGCCAACGTGCCCGAAGGTGAGATGGACGCCTGGTCGCGGTTCTACCAGTCGGTGCTCGAGTTCTCGCAGTTGCGGCACTTCGACGACGAGGCGATCTCCACCGACGTCACCGCGCTGATGTCGAAGGTGCTCACCGACGAGCGCGGCCGGATCAAGCTGCCGATAAACGAGCCGGCGCCCGGCGAGAAGCGCTCCCAGATCGAGGAGTACCTGGAGGCCTACGAGGGCCCGGGGATCCAGCACCTCGCGCTGGAGACCGACGACATCGTCAGCTCCGTGTCGGCCCTGCGCAGCCGGGGCGTGGGGTTCCTGCCGGTGCCTGACGAGTACTACGCCGACACCCGCCAGCGCGTCGGCGATGTCGACGAATCCTGGGCCGACCTCCAACAGCTCGGGATCCTCGTCGACCGCGACGACGAGGGCTACCTGCTCCAGATCTTCACCGAGCCCGTCCAGGACCGGCCCACGATCTTCTTCGAGATCATCCAGCGCCAGGGCTCGCAGGGGTTCGGCGTCGGCAACTTCCGCGCCCTGTTCGAGGCGATCGAGGGCGCGCAGCGACGCCGCGGCAACCTCTGACCTGCCCGGTCGCCGCACCGGCTGGACCTCGCGACGAGCACGATCAGCGGGCAAGGTAAGGTGCGCCCGTCGGGCGGGGGACAGCGGTACCAGCGGTGGGAGCGTCGTGGAGCCGATCGGACGCATGCGTGAAGGCGGGCGCGTCTCTTGGGACGAGTACTTCCTCGAGCTCGCACGGGCGACGTCCACCCGAGCGACCTGTTCGCGGCGACGTCACGGCGCCGTGATCGCCAAGGACCGCCGGATCGTGGCGACCGGGTACAACGGCGGCCCGAGCGGCTACCCGCACTGCGAGGACGGGGCCTGCCCGCGGGCACGCTCCACCGCGCCACAAGGCACCGACTACGAACGTTGCATCGCGATCCACGCGGAGGCCAACGCCCTGCTGTTCTCCTCCCCGGAGGAACGCGACGGTGCCACCTTGTACTGCACCGGCGCTCCGTGCTTCGGCTGCGCCAAGCTGCTGGCCAACTCCGGGGTCGCCGAGGTGGTCGCCAGCGAGGGGCGTTACGAGGGCTGGGAGGAGGTCCGCGACTTCCTGCGAGCGTGCGGAGTGCGCGTCCGGCTGCTCGATGGGCTCGACGGGGTCCCGAGCCTGCCGCTGGCCTGAGCACCCCCGTCGGTCGCCCGGATGTCGGCCACCGACTCCGCCGAGCAACGAAGCGTCCCCCCGGTGGGAGAGCCGGGGGGACGTCGTACGCTCGGGGGAGCTCCGAATGGAGCGGATGGGGAGAGCATCCAGTGCGCGGTGGTGGGAGAGCCACCGCTGCGGGAGAGAGACGGAGCTCCTCGTTTCCGAGCGGACACGCGAACCGCTGGGAGAGGCGGATCACGCGCGGTTTGCAGTTGTCTTCGGGTCCGTGCGGGTGGTGGATGGGTGACCATCTACCGGAAGGCCCGTGGAACCGGATCCCGGGACCGGCGCTGCCCTTGGGAGTTGGACCGTGCCGGTGGGCTTGTAGGTGGTACGTTACCACCCCGGACCGACCGGTCCAACTCCACTACCCCGTTCATTTGGATCTACATTGGACGAGCCAATCCGTGAGAGTGGATCGCATCTGGCGGAGCTCCTCGCCCCGACGCTCGCCGGTGACGGCCCGCTCTACCGTCTGCTCTCCGATGGCCTCAAGCGCGCCGTCGACCGCGGCGAGGTCCCCCTGGGCACCGTCCTGCCCCCTGAGCGGTCCCTGGCCCGCTCGCTGTCGGTCAGCCGCGCGACGGTGGTCTCGGCCTACGACCGCCTCAAGACCGAGGGGTGGCTGGAGAGCCGGCAAGGGTCGGGCACGTGGGTGCGACTGCCGACCGAGACCCGCAGCGACGACCGCGTCGACGCCGTCGCGACCGGCCGGCTGTTCCTGTCCGAGGACGGGCTCGAACAACGCTCGGGCCCGGGTGAGAGCCACCTCGACGACGAAGCCATCGACCTGTCGGTGGCCGCCGTCGCCAGCACCCCCTCGGTCGATCATCTCCTCGCGTCGCTCGACGTGGATGCGGTCCGATCACTGACCGAACACCACGGCTACCTCCCCCACGGGCTCCGCGCGCTCCGCCAGATGGTGGCGCAGCGCTTCACCGACTCCGGCCTGTCGACGGGCGAGGACCACGTCATCGTCACCACCGGCGCCCACCAGGCGATCTCGTTGGTCGCCCGCCAGGTGCTCGAGCCGGGTGACACCGTGGTGGTGGAGTCGCCGACGTTCCCCGGGGCGCTGGACGTGTTCCGACGGTTCGATGCGCGCGTGGTGCCGTTGCCGGTGGACGAGCACGGCGCGCGGGTCGACGTGCTCCAGGAACTGCTCGACCGCGTCGAACCACGCCTGATCTACGTCACGCCGACGTTCCACAACCCCACAGGCGCGGTCATGTCGCACGAGCGTCGTCGTGAGCTCGGTCGGCTCGCGGCGGAGACCGACACCGTCGTGATCGAGGACCTGGCGATGGCCGACGTCGATCTCGACGGGACCCCGCTGCCACCCCCGATCGCGGCGCTGACCCCGGAAGCGTCGGTGCACACGATCGGCTCCACGTCCAAGCTCTTCTGGGCCGGGCTGCGGATCGGCTGGATCCGCTCCCCCGACGACTGGGCGGTCCGGATGCTCGCGACCAAGACCGTCGCCGACCTCGGGACCCCCCTGGTCAGCCAGCTCCTGGCGGTCCGACTCCTGGAGCACCGCGAGCAGGTGCAGGCGGAGCGACGCGCCGAACTGGTGCCGCGTCGAGATCTGCTCTGCGACCTGCTCACCCGCCACCTCGGCAACTGGACGTGGCAGAAACCGCCGGGCGGTCTGTCGGTGTGGGCGACCCTCCCCCACGGCAACGCCGACGAACTGGCCGAGATCGCCCAGCGGCACGGCGTGACGGTCGTACCCGGACCGGCGCTCTCGGTCGACCAGGGCAACCGTCGCTCCTTGCGCATCGTGTTCGCCCGACCGGAGCCGATGCTGGCCGAGGGGGTCCGCCGCCTCGCCGCAGCGTGGGGGAGCTACGCACCGTCACGGGAACGGTCGGCCGCACGCCTGCTGGTCTGAGCTGACACGGTCCGCCACCGCCTGGCCGACCCCCATTAGGCTCCCACGGACACGACGAGGAGCGCCGGGGTGGTCGAGGGCATCGATGCAGCCGTCCAGCAGCGCCGTGATGGCCAGGTGCTGGTCGTCACGCTCGACGACGGCGGCAAGAACGCGCTGCGTCCGGACACGCTGCTCTCGCTCGAAGCCGCGCTCGAGGCGGACGCCGACGCCGTCGTGCTGACCGGGCGCCCCGGGATCCTCACCGCGGGGCTGGACGTCAAGTGGATGGCCGAACACGGCCGCCCCGGCACCGAGGAGCTGCTGATCGCGCTCGGCCGGTGCCTGATGCGCTGGTGGACCGATCCCCGCCCGACGGTCTGCGCCGCTCCCGGGCACGCGATCGCCGCCGGCACGATGCTGGCGATGGCCTGCGATCACGCGGTCGCGGCCGAGGACGGTGCCTGGGGGCTGCTCGAGACCCAGATCGACTTCGAGATGCCCGAGTACGGCATCGCGCTGGCACGTGCCAACGTCCGCGCCGACCGGCTCGAGGACCTGCTGCTCCCCGGTGAGCGCATCGACGCCGCCGACGCCGTCGGCGCCGGGTTCGCCGACCGGCTCTGTCCCTCCGACGAGGTGCTGGACGTCGCACTCGGCCGGGCGCGTACCCTGACCGAACTCCCAGCGCGCGCCTACGGGCGGACGAAGCTGCGACTGCGCGGCGAGATCGCCGCCGGTGTCATCGATCGCCTGCACGACGACATCGCGTCGGTCACCGCGCACCTGCCCGACGCCGGCTGACGCGTCGGTCCCTCTCCTGCTCGTCGACCGCTCGGAGACGCCATGAACCCCCTGCTCACCCGGATGGTGACGGCAGGCGCTGCGGCCGCTGCGGCCGTCGCTGCCCGTCGTGCGGCTGAGGCCGGGTGGCGGCTCACGCAGGGCGCGGAACCGCCCCGCGCCGCGGACATCGCCGACGACACGCAACTGCGTGACCTGCTGCTGTGGTCGGCGGTCGTCGCGGCCGGGGTCGTGATCGCACGCAAGCTGGCGGTCTCGCAGACCGAACGGCTGCTCGGCATCGACGACCGGTAGACCGGCCCGACGCCTCGATCTCGTCGGACCGACCCGGCCGAGCCGACGCCGTCACACGATCGGCAACGCCGAGCCGGGACCGGCTCCGTCGGTGGCCGGCACGCCGGCTGGCCGCTGCCAGGTGACCCGAGCCGTCACCGTCCCGTCATCGTCCGCGGGCGCGTGCTCCAGCGCCAGCCGCGTCAGCCCGCTGCCGCGGTACACGGCGAGCTCGCTGGGTGCCTGCGGCCACGGCGGGCCCACCCATCGACGTGCCACCTCGGCGTCCGTCGCGAGCAGGGTGACCACCAGCACCAGGCCGCGCTCCGCGGCGAGCCGACCGATCGCATCCATCGCGTGGTCGCGGACCACCCCCGGTAGCGACGGGACGGTCCGGACCTCCACGACCAGATCGAACCTCCCGAGCAGGTCGGCCGGGAGGTCCAGCACGTCGGCCACTTGCCAGTCGACCGCCGCCTTCGGGTGACGGCGCCGGGCCCAGCGCACCGCCGACGGCGACACGTCGAACGCCGTGACGGTCCACCCGAGCCGCGCCAGTGCTGCGGCGTCGTCACCGAGCCCGCAGCCGACGACGACCGCGCGATCGCCGGGAGGGGTGGCCACCGGTGCGTCCAGCCAGTCGAGCACAGCGGGGTCGGCGCCGTCCTGCGCCCAGGGGATCGCCGTCCGGTCCCCGAACGCACGCGCGTACAGCGGTTCGAACCAGCCGGTGGGGCGCCCCGCCTCCAGGTGCTCCGCAGCCAGCGCTCGGACGTCGACCGGACGCCGACGCCGGAGCACCTAGTGGCCACCTACTGGCGCGGCCACCTAGGCGATCTCGTACTGCGCGACCTTCGGGTGGTCGACCTTGGTCTCGCCGACCTCGCCGGCACCGCCCGGTGCCCCCAGCCCGGTGACCTCGCCTTCGAAGAAGGCCGAGTTGATGGCCGTGAACTCGCCCCACTCGGGCGGGACGTCGTCGGCGTAGAAGATCGCCTCCACCGGACAGGCCGGCTCGCAGGCAGCGCAGTCGATGCACTCGGTGGGGTGGATGTAGAGCATCCGGTCGCCCTCGTAGATGCAGTCGACCGGGCACTCCTCGACGCAGGCCTTGTCCTTGACGTCGATGCACGGTTCGGCGATCACGTAGGCCACAGCAACCCTCCAACGGCGCGGCACGGGGAGTCTACCGAGGTGGCACGTCCCCACCTGCCGCTCCAGCGGGCCGGCCACGACGCCGCCCGAGTCCGGCGTGCGAACTCGGGCGCTTCGAACGATCGACGCTCGACCGTGGGTTTGGTCGAGCGCGAAGGCGTGGCTACGCGTCCCAGGCCGCGACGGTCGGGTGATCCTGGTCGAGCGCGCCGACCGCAGCCGCACCACCAGGGGAGCCGAGCCCGGTGACGGAGTCCTCGAAGAACTCCGCGTTGATGGGCGTGAACTGCTGCCACTCATCCGGGACGTCGTCCTCGTAGAAGATGGCCTCGACCGGACAGACCGGCTCGCAGGCACCGCAGTCGATGCACTCCTCGGGGTGGATGTAGAGCATCCGTCCACCCTCGTAGATGCAGTCGACCGGGCACTCCTCGACGCAGGCCTTGTCCTTCACGTCGATGCAGGGCTCGGCGATGGTGTAGGTCACGGCGACTCCTCCAGGGTACTCGGGCCGGACCACCTGCCGGCCGGCACGCAGCGTACGGGACGACCGGGCCCAACGCCTACCCGGCACCTCCTACGCTGCCGGGGATGGCGTTCGCCCCCGGAGCACGGGTCGGCAACGACCGTTCCACGACCAGCTGACGGACCGGCGATGAGCGAGACGCGACGACGATGGCCCCGGCGGCGGCGAGCCGCGGGCCGGCGCCGCTCGTGGGGCCCTGACGCGCCGGTCGGGGGCGAGCACCCCTGGTCGGCTCCGCCTCGCCCGCCCGGCGGCGACCCGCGCGACGGCCACCCGGCCGAGCCCGGCGGCGGCCGTCCGAGCGATGGCCGACCCTTCGGCACGACCGGGCAACGCCTGCACGACGTGCGGTCCTCATCAGGGTCTGACGAGGCGACGTCCCTCGAAAGCACGCCCATCGGGCGTCCACCCGCGTCCGCGTCGCTGCGGGTCGACGGGGTGTGGGTCCCGGGGACGCCACCGGACGAGCCGACGGCCACACCGCGGATGACCGTCGGCATCCTCGACGAGCATCCCGGCGACCCGGACGAGGTGCGCTTCTTCAACCGGGAGCTGTCGTGGGTGCAGTTCAACGAGCGTGTCCTCGCGCTTGCCGAGGATCCGGCGCTGCCCCTGCTCGAACGGGCGAAGTTCCTGGCGATCTTCCAGGGCAACCTCGATGAGTTCTACCAGGTCCGGGTCGCCGGCCTCATGGAGCAGGTGGCCGCCGCGGTCTCCGGCGGCAACCCCGACCGGCTGAGCCCGACCCAGCAGCTCGCCGCGATCGACCGCCTGGTCAGCGACCTGTCGCGACGGCACCAGGCGGTGTTCCGGCACGACCTCGCGCCCGCCCTCGCCGCGCACGACATCGTCTTCTGCGACTGGTCGGACCTCGACGCGGGCGACCGCACCCACCTCGGCAGCATCTTCGAGGAGCGCGTGTACCCGGTCCTGACCCCGCTGGCGGTCGACCCCGCTCACCCGTTCCCCTACATCTCGAACCTGTCGATGAACCTGGCCGTGATCGTGCGTGACCCGGCCAGCCCACGTGAACGTTTCGCCCGCGTGAAGGTCCCGCCGGTCCTGCCGCGGTTCCTGGTCCTGCCGGATGGACACCGCTTCGTCCCGCTCGAACAGGTCATCGCCGCCAACCTCGAGCGGCTGTTCCCGGGGCTCGAGGTGCTCGGCCACCACGTGTTCCGCGTGACCCGCAACGCCGACTTCGAGATCGAGGAGGAGGAGGCCGACGACCTGCTGCTGGCGATCGAGTCGGAGCTGACGCGACGACGCTTCGGCCGGGTCGTGCGGCTCGAGGTCGAGCCGACGATGAGCGAGGAGATCCGCGACCTGCTGGTCCGAGAGCTGGAGATCACCCGCGACGAGGTGATCGAGCTGCCCGGACCGCTCGACCTGGCCGGCCTGTGGGCGCTGTACGACCTCGACCGTCCGGAGCTCAAGGAGCCGGCCTTCCGGCGGACCACCCAACCGCGCCTGGACCTGACCGACGAGGAGGACCTCGACATCTTCGAGGTGCTGCGCGAGGGTGACGTGCTGGTCCAGCACCCCTACGACTCCTTCACCACCTCCGTCCAGCGGTTCATCGAGGCGGCCGCGCACGACCCGTCGGTGCTCGCGATCAAGCAGACGCTGTACCGCACGTCCGGGCCGGGCAGCCCGGTGATCCGCGCGCTGATCGACGCCGCGGAGGCGGGCAAGCAGGTCGTCGCCCTGGTCGAGCTCAAGGCGCGCTTCGACGAGGAGGCCAACATCGAGTGGGCACGCGCCCTCGAGGAGGCCGGTGTCCACGTCGCCTACGGGGTGGTGGGTCTCAAGACCCACACCAAGATCTCGATGGTGGTCCGCAGCGAATCCGGCCGCGTCCGGCGCTACGCCCACATCGGCACCGGCAACTACAACGACCGGACCGCGCGGATCTACGAGGATCTCGGCCTGTTGACCGCCGACCCCGACCTCGGCGCCGACCTGTCGGACCTGTTCAACGTCCTGACCGGCTACTCGCAGCAGTCGGAGTACCGCAAGCTGCTGGTCGCGCCGACCACGTTCCGGCGACGGATGCTCGAGCTGATCGAACGCGAAGCGCAGGCCGAGGACGGGCACATCGTGGCCAAGATGAACAGCTTGGTCGACGCCACGATCATCGACGCGCTCTACGACGCGTCGCAGCGGGGGACCCCGATCGAGCTGATCGTGCGCGGGATCTGCTGCCTGCGTCCCGGAGTCCCGGGGTTGTCGGAGACCATCCACGTCCGTTCGATCGTCGGGCGGTACCTGGAGCACTCGCGGATCTACCGGTTCGGCAGCCCCGCTCGGGGCCACGACTACGTGATCGGCTCGGGCGATCTGATGCCGCGCAACCTCGACCGCCGCGTCGAGGCGCTGGCCTTGGTCGAGGATCCGCTCCTCAAGGACCGTCTGGAGGAGATCCTCGAGGTGAACCTGGCCGACGACCTGCTCGCGTGGGAGCTGCTCGCCGACGGCCGGTGGCGACGCGTCCCGACCGAACGCGGTATCGACACCCACCGGACGCTTGAGGAACGTGCCCGGCTGCGGAGCGGTTCGTGAACGGATCCGTGACGCTCGCCAGCGGCGGGGTGGTCCTGCGGACCCGCGCGAGCGGTCCGGAGGTCCTGGTCGTCCACCGCGTCAAACATCAGGACTGGTCGTTGCCCAAGGGCAAGCTCGATCCCGGCGAATCCCCGGCCGATGCGGCGCTGCGAGAGGTCGAAGAGGAGACCGGGGTCCGCGCCGAGCTCGGGCCGGAGCTCGAGCCGACCACCTACCCGATCGCGAGCGGGACCAAGCACGTGCGGTGGTGGGCGATGACACCGATCACGGGCGATCCGACCCAGCGGCCACCCGACGGCGAGGTGGACGAGGCCCGCTTCGTGCCGGTCACCCAGGTCGCGGACCTGCTCACCTACCCTGCGGACCTCGCCCGTGTCCAGCAGGCGCTGGAGACGACCCTCGCGACCTCGGACGCCTCGCCTACGGATCCCGGTCGGTGTGCCGGCGGAGGGAACGATCGATGACGCTGCTGCTCGTGCGCCACGCCGATGCAGGTGACCGCGCCGCCTGGACCGGCGACGACGCCGCCCGGCCGCTGTCGGCGACGGGACGAGCCCAGTCGCAGGCCCTGGTCGACCACCTCGCCGTGGAACCGATCGGATCGATCCTCTCGAGCCCGGCACGACGCTGCGTCGACACGGTCGAACCGATCGCCCACGCACGTGGATTGGACGTCGAGGTCGACGGCGCCCTGGCCGAGGGGACGCCGTTGGACGTGGCCGACCGGCTCCTGCGTCGGCTGCGTTCGAACGACGTGCTGCTGTGCAGCCACGGTGACGTGCTCGGGGCGATCATCACCTCGCTGCGACGACGCGGTGCCATCAACCATCGACCCCGTTGGCCGAAGGGGTCGACCTGGGTCCTCGACGGCTGGCCGGACCCGGCTCGTCTCGAGTACCTCGCACCCCCGGAGGTCGACTGACCGTGCGGGCAGCGGTCCTCGACCTCGGGAGCAACTCGTTCCACGTGCTCGTCGCCGACCTCGACGGCGCCTCGGTCGCGCCGGTGCTGCGTGAACGCGAGATGCTGCACCTCGGACGTGCCGTCGCTCGCCACGGGCAGGTCCCCGACGAGCAGGCACAGGCGGCGGTGGACACGGTCGCCCACCTCGCTGAACTCGCGCGTCGGGCTGGCGCGAGGACCGTGCAAGCCGTCGCGACCGCCGCCCTGCGTGATGCGTCCAACGGACAGCAGGTCCTCGACCGGCTGCGTGACGTGGCCGGGACACCGATCCGGGTGCTGGACGGCCTGGAGGAAGCCCGACTGGCCTACCTGGGGGTGCGCGCCTCGGTGGCGATCGACGCCGAGCCGATCCTGGTGCTGGACCTCGGCGGGGGCTCGCTGGAGCTCGCGGTCGGGGTCGGTGACCAGGTGAGCTGGTCGGTGTCCACACCACTCGGCGCCAGCCGCCTGTCGGCCGACGTCTCCGATGACCCGCCCGGCCCCCAGGACCTCGCGTGGCTACGCGAGCAGGTCGATGCGCAGATCGACCCGGTCGTCGACCTGGTCCGAGCCCACGCCCCCGCGACCTGCGTCGCGGTCGGCGGCACCGTGCGAGCGCTCGCCCGGCTCGCCGCAGCCGGTCACGCCCGCTGGCTGCCGGCGACCGTCAACCAGCTGACGCTGCCGACGACCGAGCTCGCAGCGCTCCGCGACCGCTTGACCGGCGTCGACCTGACCCGACGGCACAAGGTGCCGGGCATGAAGTCCCGCCGCGCGGACCATGTGCACGTCGCCGCCGCGGTCCTGACCCGAACGCTGGAGCGGCTCGCCGTCCGGGAGGTGACGGTCAGCGACTGGGGGCTTCGCGAAGGGCTGCTCCTGGACGCCGCTGGCTCCTTCCAGCCACCGGTGGCGACCGCCCTGCGAGCTGGCGAGGTCGCACGGCTCCGTCGATCGCTGCGGGCCGACACCGACCCGCACAGCGACCACGTGGCGGACCTGGCGGGACAGCTCTTCGACGGGACCCTGGCGCTGCACGGCCTCGGCTCCCGTGACCGTGGGTTGCTGGTCCTCGCCGCTCGGCTGCACGCGATCGGCGGGGCGCTGGCGCTACGACGTCAGCACGTCCACGGCGCCTACCTGGTGGAGAACGCGGAGCTCCGTGGCTTCTCCCCGACCGACGTCGCGATCCTCAGCACGCTGGTGCGCTTCCACCCGTCGCGCGGGATCTCGGCGAGCTTCCCGGCGTTCGCGTCGCTCGCCTTCCTCGACCGGCAGCGCACCGAGGCGTTGCTCCCCCTGCTACAGGTCGCCGACGGCCTCGACCGGGCCCACGACCAGGCCGTCACGCGGGTCCATGTCAGCCACGACCACGACCGCGTCAAGTTGTGGCTCGACGGTGGCGGGCTGCACGTCACCGCCGCCGAACTGGCCCGTCGCACGCGGTTGTTCGAGGAGGTGTACGCCGTCGAGGTGCTCGTCGAGGATCGGGCGGTGGTATGAGCGAGCCGGACACCCCCCGGATCGGCCGGTTGCGTCCGAGCTACCGCCGTGACGTGACGACCGAGCACGTCGGGGAGCGCGTGTCGATCCGCCACCTGGTCGACGATCCCGACCGGGGCCCTCGTCCCTCGGACGTGGTCGGTCGGCTCGCTGCCGCCGATGATGAGTTGTTGCTGATCATCGACCGCCACGCCCGACTCCACGCCGTCGACGTCACCCACGTCCTGGCCTCCCGGGTCGTGCCGCCGCATCCGCGTCGCGAACCGGAACCGGACGTCGGCGTGCCCGACCGACCGCTGGAGCGAGACGCCGCCCGCGTGCTGCTCCTCGACCCGGCCGATCGGGTGCTGCTCATCGCCTACGAACCCGAGCCCGGCCGTCGCATCTGGACCGCGCCCGGTGGTGGGCTCGATCCCGGCGAGTCGCACGAGGACGCCGCCCGACGTGAACTCCGCGAGGAGCTCGACATCACCCCGACGCTGGGACCGTGGGTGTGGTGGCGGCGGGTGCGGTTCACGTTCCGTGGACTCACCCTCGAGCAGACCGAACGCTGGTTCCTCGCCCGGGTCGAGACGTTCGATGCTGCCGACGCACCGTCCGGCGACGCCGGCACCCGCGGGGTCGGCTGGTGGTCGGCCGCGGAGCTCGAGCGCACCACCGAGGACCTGGCTCCGGCTGCACTGGCCGAGCATCTGACGGACCTGCGCGAGCACGGCCCACCCGATGAGCCGGTCGACGTCGGCCGCTGACGGCTGACCCCACGTCGTGTCGGGACGGCAGCGGTCGTGCGGATCGAACCGCGTCAGGTCGGCTGTTCGCCGAGTTTGTGGACCATCACGCGGTTTGTGCCGCCCTTGCCGCCCGGGATGCCGGAGACGATGACCACCGTGTCGCCACGTTCGCCGTAGCCGTGTTCGAGGCAGATGTCATCAGCAGCCCGGATCAGGGCGTTGGACTGGTCCTTCTCCCCCACCTTCGCGCCGGCGGTCCCCCACATCAGCGGTAGGCGGTTCAGCGTCGAATCCTCGCTGGTGAAACCGATGATCGGCTGCTTGGGACGGAACTTCGACACCAGCTGGATCGAAGCCCCCGAGAACGAGAACACCATGATGGCCTTGGCGCCGACGTCGTCGGCGATCTGGACCGACGCCTTGGCGACGACGGTGCCGGTGACGTTGCCGTGTTCGGTGTCCGGCGACCGCGGGTGCACACGGTCGGCGGCGCCTTCGGCGACCTCCACGATCCGGGCCATGGTGCGCACCGCTTCGACCGGGTAGCGGCCGGCGGCCGTCTCCCCGGACAACATCACGGCGTCGGTGCCGTCGAAGATGGCGTTGGCGACGTCCGAGGCCTCCGCGCGGGTCGGTCGGGGGCTGCGGATCATCGAGTCGAGCATCTCCGTCGCGGTGATCACCGGTCGGGAGTAGCGGTTGGACAGGTCGATCATCTCCTTCTGGATGGCCGGCACCCGCTCCGGCCCGATCTCCACCCCCAGGTCCCCGCGGGCGACCATCACCGCGTCGGTGACCCGCACGATGCCCTCGAGGTTGTCGACCGCTTCGGGCCGCTCGAGCTTGGCCACGATCGGCTGCCCGCCCCCGTGGGACCGGACGAGTTCCCGCAGCTCGAGCACGTCCTCCGGCCGGCGGACGAACGACAACGCGATCCAGTCGACGCCGAGCTTCACCATCGTGGCGACGTCCCGCCGGTCCTTCGCCGTGAGGCTCTTCGCGGAGACCGCGACGCCGGGCAGGTTCACACCTTTGCGGGCCTTGGCCAGTCCGCCAACCACGACGCGGGCGTGGACCCGATCACCCTCGACCGAGGACACGACCGTGCGCAACAGGCCGTCGTCGATGAGGATCAGCGACCCCGGGTCGACGTCGTCCGCGAGGTGCTCGTAGACGACCGGGACCACCGGGGTGACGCCCTCGAGTTCGTGCTCGTCGAGCTCCTCGACGCCGGAGACGAACACCACCTGGCCGCCTTCGTGGAGCTCGATGCCGGGGTCGGGGATCTCTCCGAGTCGGATCTTCGGCCCCTGGAGGTCGCCGAGACTGCCGACGGTACGACCGACCGACCGACCGGTGGTGCGCACCGCCTCCAAGCGCTGACGGTGTTCCTCATTCGTGCCGTGCGAGAAGTTGAGGCGGGCGACGTCGATCCCCGCCTCGACCGCGGCGCGTAGGCGGCTGGGGTCATCGAGGGCGGGGCCCAGGGTCGCGACGATCTTGGCACGGCGCACGGTGGTCCTCGTGGGCTCGAGAGGCAGGGGTGGACGTTGACGGGTCCGGTGTGCCAGGTGCTCGTGGTGAGGGGCAGCGAACGGACCGGGGCCGCTGGGACGGCTCGAACTCATCCTAGGCGCCGCCGCCCACCCTCGCGCCGTGTCAGGAGCTGTCGGCGTCGCCCTCACCGTCGGCGTCGTCAGCGTCGGCGTCCGGATCCTCGTCGTCCTCGTCGTCCTCTTCCTCGTCGTCCTCGTCGTCCTCGTCCTCGCTGCCCGGTGGCCGCATCGCCGGCAGCCCCGACCCGGGGGCCGGCGACAGCGGGTCCCGCAGGTCGTCGGCCAGGTCCGCGACCGCGTCGGCGACCGCGGCGCCGGTGGAGCTCGATGCGGCCGACCCCGGGGTGACCTCGAACGCGCCCTCGGCGATCCCGAACGTCCGGGCACCGGCGTCATCCTCGACGACCGCCTCGATCAGCGGGCCGAGGACGCGGTCCCAGCGCGTCGTCCACGTGAGGGCGACGACGTCGTCGACCCCGGCGGCATCGAGCACCCAGGCCGGCCCGACCAGCACCGCCTCGTCCCCGAGCGCCGCGACCGCCGCGGTGCTGCCAGCGGCACCGTCGATGACCACCACCGTCGCACCCTCGTCGAGGAGCGCATGCGCCCGCTTCTCCGCCGCGGCGTCCGCATCGAGATCCTCGTCCACGTCCTCGGGTCGGAGCACCTCGGTGCCCGCGAGGCCGGCCTCGAGACCAGCCTCGAACCGGTCGTCGGGCAGCTCGTCACCGCCGAGCAGGAGCCCGACCGCCCCATCGCCGGCCGCACGTCGGGCGCCGACGCCGACCACGTGGCCGAGCTCCTCCGCACGCACCTCCAGTCGGGTGACGCTCTGGTCCTCCCCGTCCGGTTCCTCCCCGAACTCCGAGGTGCCATCGTCGGGTCGGTCGGCCGGTGAGGCGCAGTAACGGGTGGCGCGGTACCGCTCGGCGGATCCGGTCACCACGCTCACGGCGTCCGGGCCGAGGAAGCACACCAGATCGACGCCACGGTCGCCGAACACCCCGGCGAGGTCACGGGCGAAGGTGGTCGAGTCCGGGACGTGCACCGACACGTCGTCGATCCCCCGCGGCAGGTCGTCACCGAGCGTCCGCGCCTGGGTGTCCAAGGCGTCCGCAGCCGCGGGGTCGAGCACCCCCGCCGGTGGCAGGATGAGCGCGACCTCGGCGCCCATCGGGCCGGCGGCGCCCTCGTCTTCGGCCGCCACCGGCGGCTCCGTGGCGGCGTCGGGTTCGTCGTCGGCCGTACACGCACCGAGCAAGGCCACGACCACGACGGCCGCGACCACGTGCCGCGTCCGCATCACCTCACCCACTGATCGACGGCGTCTAGGCTACCGCCGACTCCTCGCGTCCCTCCCCACGCAGACCGCCGTCGACCCAACGGAGCCACCGTGCCCGAGACCCCGCCCGAGGTCCTCGTCCTCGATGACGACCCGATCGCCGGCGTTCAGCTCGCCTCCCTGCGGGACGGATCGACCTCGCCGGAGCACTTCCGCCACCATGCGCGTCGGCTCGGCTCGATGCTCGCGCTGCGCGCCGTCCAGGACCTGCCGGGCGCGCCGAGCACCGTGGCCTCGCCCCTCGGGCCGGCACCTGCCTTCGGGCCGGGGCGCACCGTGGTCGTGGTGCCCGTGCTCCGGGCCGGGCTGGGCCTGCTCGGAGGCGTCCACGACGTCATCCCCACCGCCCTGGTCGGGATGATCGGGCTGGAGCGCGATGAGGAGACCCTCAAGGCGCGCCGCTACTACTTCAAGGTGCCGCCGCTGGATGGCGCGTGGGTGTTGGTGCTCGAGCCGATGCTGGCGACCGGGGGCTCCGCCTCCGACGCCGTCGCCGCCCTCGACGCGGAGGGCGCCGAGCAGGTCACGGTGCTGTCGGTGGTGGCGACGCAGACCGGCATCGACCGGATCCGTTCGGAGAACCCGGGGACGCGCATCGTCACCGCCGCGATCGACCCGGAACTCGACGACAACAGCTACATCGTCCCGGGGCTCGGTGACTTCGGGGACCGGCTGTTCGGCACACCGCACTGACACCTCCCGCGGAGCACCCCGGCACGACAACCCGCTCAGCCCCCGAGGAACCGCAACTCCAGGCGTCGCTGCGGGTTGTCGGCGTTGGTGTCGACGAGCACGACCGACTGCCAGGTGCCGAGGGCCAGCCGCCCGTCATCGACGGCCAGGGTCAGGCTCGGGCTGACGAAAGCGGGCAGGACGTGGTCGGCACCGTGACCCGGTGAGCCGTGCGCATGCCGCCACCGGTCGTCCCGCGGCAGGAGGGTGTCGAGGTGGTCCGCCAGATCCTCGTCCGAACCCGCCCCGGTCTCCAGCAACGCGAGGCCCGCGGTCGCATGCGGCAGGAACACGTGCAGCAACCCGTCGCCGCCCACGTCGCGGGCGAACCCGGCGAGCTCGGCGGTGACGTCGGTGATCCGCCGAGCGCCGGTGGTGATCTCCAACTCACGTCGTTGCACGGTGGTCCTCCGGGTCGGTCGCGTCCGGCGCCGGCAGGAACCCGCCGTAGCGGCCGCGCAGGTAGGCCAGCGGCTCGCGGTCGGTCGCATCCACGTCGACCACCTCACCGATCACGATCAGGTGGTCGCCGCCATCGACGACCGAGTGCACACGGCAGTCGACCCACGCGGCCACCCCGTGCAGGACGGGCGCACCGGTCGTGCGCGCCTCCCAGCTGAGCCCGTCGAACTGCTCGTGGCCGTCGCCGCGCGACGGATCGGCGAACCGGTCGGAGACCGCCCGCTGATCGCGGGCGAGGAAGCTGAGCGCGAACACCCCGCCTTCGTCGACGTGCTCGGCCATCGACGCCTCGCGACCGACGCAGACCAGCACCAACGGCGGCGACAGCGACACCGACGTCACCGCGTTGGCGGTCATACCGTGTGGCACGCCATCGACCAAGGTCGTCATCGCCGTCACCCCGGTGACGAAGCTGCCGAGCGCCGCCTTGAACCGATCGGGATCGACGCCCCTCAGCCCCGCGAAGAGGTCCCGTTCGTAGCCGTCCGCGTCGACGTCGCCGAGCTCGCCGACCTCCAGCACGAACTGCTCGACCGCGAACGCGTCGACCTCCAGCTCCGGTGGGGTGTTGAGGAAGAACGAGTCGGCGGAGATCTGGCTGCGGTGACACGCCAACGCGGCCCGCTTGCGGGGCAGCCACGCCTGCACGTCGATCTCCGTGGTCACCGCTGCATCGTCGGTGCCGAAGCTCAAGGCCGACGGGTCGGCGACGTCGTCATCACCGAACGGGGACGGCAGTCCGGCCGCGAGCAGCCCCTGGTGGAGCTCGAACAGGCGACGTCGGGCCAGCGCCGTGACGTAGCGCTTGGCGACGTGCCAGGGCTCGCCGGGCACGTCCGCGTGGACGTCGGAAGCGAGCTCGACCGCACGGACCGTCACCCGGTTGGCCTTGACGTGGTCAGGGTGGCCGTAGGTCCCGTCCGCACCGTCGGAGACGACCACCTGAGGCCGCTCGGCGCGGATGATCGCCGCCAGCGCCGCTGCAGCCACCTCGACGTCCACCCGGACGAAGCTGTCCACGTGGCCGTTGGACGGCTCCCCGGCCATGCCGCTGTCGCGGTAGCCCAGCGTGTGGTGGCTGGCCACACCGAGGGCGGCGAGCGCGTCGGCGAGCTCGCGGCGGCGGTGATCGGCGAGGTCGCGGTCACCGAGGTCGATACGCGCGAGGTTCTCCCCTTCCTCACCACCGGTGCAGGTCACCACGACGGTGCGGATGCCCTCATCGGCGGCACGCGCGAGCACCCCGCCGCACGCGATCGATTCGTCGTCGGGGTGGGGGTGGACGCAGAGCAACGTCAGCGGATGCGCGCTGGTGGTCACGGACGATGCCTTCCGGGCCGTAGGTCCCCGGCCACAGTGGGCCGAGCCCCGCGGAGGGCTAGCCTCGGCGGGCACGATGCAGGTGGAGAGGGTATGACCGAGTTCGCGGGACCTCCGAACGTGACGTTCGTCGACGCCTCGGCGAGGGTCGATCCCGCGCTGCGCCCGGTCGACGCGGAGGTGGTCGGCGTCGATGTGGAACGTGCCGATGCCGACCGGTACTACCGCCGGGCCGCGCTGATCCAGGTCGGGGTCCCGGGTCACTGCGTGCTGTTGGACGGCACGACGCTGGAGGCCATGCCGCAGCTCGACGACTTCCTCGGCCCCGACCGGCTGGCCGTGCTGCACGCGATGGAGAACGACCTCGTCCCGCTGGCCGCCAAGGCGGTGCGCCCGGACCGGCTGGCCGACACCGCCGTCGCCGCAGCTCTGCTCGGCCTACCGACCGGCCTGGTGTCGCTGCTCGCGGAGGTCCTGGACGTCCACCTCGACGGTGACAAGAACGCCTTCCAGCGCGCCGACTGGGCGGAGCGGCCCCTGCCGGACGACATGGCGGCCTACGCGGCCGGGGACGTCGTGTACCTGCCGGCGCTGTGGTCGGAGCTGGCGGACCGGCTGGCGGCGACGGGGCGGCGCGCTTGGTACGACGAGGAGGTCGACGCCCTGCTCGACGGGATGGACGACGACCAGCGCGACTGGACCCGCGTCAAGGGGTCCGGGAAGCTCGCCCCGCAGGAACGGGCCGTGCTCAAGGTCCTGTGGGAGGAGCGCGAAGCCATCGCCCGCGAGCACGACATCGCCCCCAACCGGCTCGTCCACGACGACATCCTGCGCGATCTGGCGACCGACCCGCCTCGCACGGAGGCGCAACTGGTCCGCCGCAGCCGGCGGCGCCGGTCGCTGCTGCGGACACACGCCGGCCGGCTCCTCGCAGCGGTGGAGGCGGGACTGGACGCGCCTCCGGAGACCTCGTCGAGCACGCGGACCAGACGACGCGACGACCGCGACGTCTACGACGCCCTGCGCAAGCGACGGGCGCAGATCGCGGAGGAGGTCGGGATCGATGCCGGCGTGCTGGCGCCGTCACGGCCGTTGTGGCGGGCGGTCGCTGGGGATCCGGCGGACGCGTCCGAGCTCTGCGCTCTGGCCGGGTTCAGCCGGTGGCGCTCCGACCTGCTCGCCGGACCGCTCTGGGAGACCTACCTCGACGTCCGGTCACGGGCCGAAGGGGCCGACGTGACCGCGATCGGCGGGTCGGATACCCACGGATCGGATACCAGCCGGTCCGGTACCGACGCTGCCGACGACGTCGGGTAGGACGCCGTCCGCGCAGGCCGGGCTCAGGTGCCGGTGGCCTCGAGCTTGCGCTTGAGGTTGCCAGGCATGGAGAACTCCACGTCCTCCTCGACGACCGTGACGGTGTCGACGGTCCGCGTGCCGCGCTCGACGAACCAGTCGATCACCTGCTCGACGAGCACCTCCGGGGCCGACGCCCCCGAGGTCAGGCCGATCGTGCCGACGCCGTCGAGCCACGAGGGGTCGATCTCCGAGGCGTCATCGATGAGGTAGGCCGGGACGGAGCGGTCCGCCGAGACCTCCACGAGCCGCTTGCTGTTCGACGACGTCTGCGAGCCCACGACCAGCACCAGGTCGCAGTGCTGGGCGAGCTCCTTGACGGCGTCCTGCCGGTTCTGGGTGGCGTAGCAGATGTCGTCGCTCTTGGGCTGCTTGAGCCCCGGGAACCGCTGGTTCAGCCGTTCGACCACGTCGGCGGTCTCGTCCATCGACAGGGTCGTCTGCGTGATGTAGGTCACCGCCCGCTCGTCGTCGAGGTCGAGCGCGTCGACGTCGTCGGGGTTCTCCACGAGGCGGATGCGATCGGGCGCCTGCCCGGTGGTGCCGACCACCTCCTGGTGCCCTTCGTGGCCGATCATGACGATGTCCATGCCGTCGCGGGCGTAGCGACGGGCCTCCTGGTGGACCTTCGTCACCAGCGGGCACGTGGCGTCGACCACGGTGTGGCTGAGCTGCTCGGAGTTACGGAACGCCTCCGGCGGCGAGCCGTGCGCGGAGAACACGATGATGGCGTCCTCGGGCACCTGGGTCTCGTCCTCCACGAACACCGCGCCCTTGCGCCGCAACGACTCCACGACGTGCTTGTTGTGGACGATCTCGTGCCGGACGTAGACCGGGGCGCCGTAGGCTTCCAGCGCCTTCTCCACGATCAACACGGCACGGTCGACACCGGCGCAGAACCCGCGCGGTGCGGCCAGGAGCAGGGTGTGTGGGACCATGCGGGCAGCGTACCGACCACCTGCGGTGGCCCGAGGCGGTGCACGCCAGCGCCGGTGCGGCGGCCCGAGGCGGTGCCGCCGCTGCGATGCTGCGGCCGCGGGAACACGTGCGGCATACTGGGGTCGGGCCCGATCCACACCTAGGATCGGGTCGCGATCTGCGCGAGCGGTCACCTTGCCACCCGGCACCTCTCGGACCAGCGCCGTTCGACGCTTCCGCCCCTGACGACGACCGCGTCCATCCGCGACGCACGCAAGGCGCACAGGTGCACATCATCATCGGCGGCTGCGGCCAGCTGGGTGCGGAGATCGCCGAGCAACTCTCGGCCGACACGCACACCGACGTGGTGATCATCGACGTCAACCTCCGGTCGTTCGACACCCTCGGCTCCGCCTTCAACGGCGAGACCCTCATCGGTGACGTCACCGATCGCGACGTGCTGGAGCAGGCCGGGGTCCGCCGGGCCGACGGCCTCCTGGCGGTGACCCGCTCCGACAACGCCAACCTGATGGCGGTGGAGATCGCCACCCACCTCTACTCGGTGCCGCGCACGATCGCGCGGTTGTTCAACCCCGGACGCGAGGACGTCTACCGCAAGCTCGGGGTCCGGTATGTCTCTTCCACCGTGACGCTCGCCAAGCTGTTCCTCAACGAGTTCCGGGACGAGAGCTACCCGCTCCACGTGCATTTCACCGACAGCGACCTGGCGATGGTCGACCTGGAGGTCGACACCGGCGGCCACGCGATGACCGTCGAGGAGTTCGAGGTCGACGGGCAGTTGCGGATCGCCGCGGTCCGGCGTGGGACACGGGTGTTCATCCCGGATCGGACCGACCGGCTCGAACGCGACGACATCGTCACGGCGGCGATGAAGCCGCAGGCGGCCAAGCAGATCAGCCAGCTCGTCCGGGATCCGTTCGCCCGTGACCGCATCCATGAGGGCTGAGCCATGTACGTCGTGATCCTCGGTGGGGGGCGGATCGGCCGGTACGTGGCCCAGGACCTCGTCGACAAGCAGCACGAGGTCACGATCATCGAGTCGATCGCCGACCGCTGCGAGCAGCTGGTGATGGACACCGACCTGTTGGTCATCGAAGGCGACGCCTGCGAGGTCCGCTACCAGGAGCAGGCACACGTCGACCGGGCGGACGTGTTCGTCGCCACGACCCATGAGGATGACGTCAACCTGGTCGCCTGTCAGCTGGCCACGATCGAGTTCGGTGTGCGTCGCGCCATCAGCCGGGTCAACACGCCGAAGAACGTGGAGATCTTCGAGACGCTCGGGATCGAGCCGGTGTCCTCGACCCGACTGATCTCCGAGCTGTTGGAGAACGAGTTCTCTGTCGGGGAGTTGATCCACCTGACCAGCCTCAAGGGCGGCCGGGTGCAGCTGGTCGAGCTCCGGATCCCGGAAGGCCCGCATGCTCCGAAGCCACGCACCCTCGAGGAGCTCGCGATGCCCAACGAATCGATCGTGGTGGCGCTGTTCCGCGGCAGCGAGACGGTGATCCCCCAAGGCGCAACGGAGATCCGACCGGGTGACGAGGTCGTGGCCCTGACCACCCCGGAGCTGGAGGACCGCCTCACCCGCGTACTGCTCGGGCGTCCGATATGAGACCCGGAGATCCGCGACGGAGGAGCTGGCGCAACCCCGCTCGAGGGGTCGCTGCGGTCGTCCTGCTCGCCCTGGGCGTCGTCGCGGTCGGCTACGCGATCGCCGCGGTACTCACAGCGGTGATGACGTGAGCGCGTCCGCTCGCGGGGCCGGCCGATGAGCGTCCTGGTCAAGCCCGGCGCCGATGACCTCGAACTGATCGGCTTCTACCTCGGCAAGGTGCTGCTGGGCCTCGGGATCGTGATGCTGATCCCGGTGGCGGTCGCGCTGAGCCTGGGCGAATGGAACTCGGCCAGCTCCTTCGCGATCGGCGCGAGCATCGCGATCCTCGTCGGGGTGGTCAGCGACGCGAAGCTCGCCACCCGCCGCCCACTCACGTGGGCGCACGGCATGGTGATCGTCGCCTTGGCGTGGCTGGTCGGGGCGGTGTTCGCCGCGATCCCGATGTACCTCAGCGGCCGGTTCTCGCACCCCCTGGCCGCGCTGTTCGAAGCGATGTCCGCCCTGACCACCACGGGCATGTCGGTCATCCATGACCTCGACCACACCCCGCTCTCCGAGGACCTCTACCGCCACCTGTTGCAGTTCGCGGGCGGGCAGGGCATCGTCATCGTGGTGCTGTCGCTGTTCGCCGCCGGTGGGGCCCGGATCGCGACGCTGTACGTCTCCGAAGCCCGCGACGAGCGGATCCTGCCGAACTTCATCCGCACGGCGAGGTTCATCTTCGCGGTCGCCAGCACCTTCCTGGTGCTCGGCACCACCGCCCTGTTCATCGCGTTGTGGGCCACCGGCTTCTCGCCCGGCCGGGCGTTCTACCACGGGCTGAACCTGTTCTTCTCCTCGTTCGACACCGGCGGCTTCTCCGTCATGCAGTCGTCGATCATCTACTACCACTCGTTCTCGGTCGAGTTGATCATCATGATCCTGATGATCGCCGGGACGTTGTCGTTCGGGCTGCACTTCGCGCTGTGGAACGGTGATCCCCGGGAGGTGCTTCGCCACCTCGAGACCCGGACGCTGGCAGCCACCAGCACCCTGTTCTTCCTGGCGATCAGTTTTGGCCTGCTACGTGCCGGCACCTACGACTCCACCGAGGCGGTGGTCCGCAAAGGTCTGTTCACCCTCGTCTCGGCCGCCTCGAGCACCGGCCATCAGGTCAACGTCGGCCAGACCTACCTCACCGACTGGGGCGTGCTGGCGCCCGCCGCCATCGTCGGGGCGATGGCGATCGGTGGGATGGCGTCGTCGACCGCCGGCGGGATCAAGGCGATCCGGGTCGGCATCGCCCTCAAGACCCTGCTGCACGACATCCGCAAGGTGTTGATGCCCGAATCGGCGCTGGTGGTCACCACCTACCACGCCGGCAAGCGGCGGATCCTGCGGCCCGACACCTCCCGTGCTGCCACCACGGTGCTGCTGCTGTTCGCCTTCACCCACCTGATGGGGGCCATGGTCGGGCTGCTCTACGGCGAGTTCGACATCACCCAGACCCTGTTCGAATCCGTGTCGGTCGGCTCCAACATCGGGGTCTCCATCGGGGTGGTCTCCCCGGAGATGCCCCGCGGGCTGATGGCGGTCTACATCGTGATGATGTGGCTCGGCCGCCTGGAGTACGTCGCGGTGTTCGCGTTCCTCGGCTATCTGTTCTCCCTCGCACGCGGACGGGCGGCGGCATGATGCGACACCCCCCGGATGCTGCACCACGTCGGCGTCGCCCGACCCGCTGGCTGCTGATCACTCCCCTG
>SKJX01000129.1 GCA_007121785.1 Nitriliruptoraceae bacterium | reverse complement strand
CGGGAAGGCCCAGCCCGGCCAGGGCGCGAAGGGCGGCCAGGGCGGCCAGGGCGCGAAGGGCGGCCAGGGCGGCCAGGGCGGCAAGGGCGGTCAGGCCCAGTCCGGCCAGGGCGCGAAGGGCGGCTCGAAGGGGGGCAGCAAGGCCAGCGACGCTGAGCCAGCTACGTCCAAGGGGGGCGACGGCGCGCAGGCAGGGGCCGGTTCCAAGGGGGGCGGCAAGGCCGACGCCTCGGCGGAGGGATCCGCCGGCGACGATGCCGTCGAGGACGCGATCGCCAAGGGCGGGACACGGATGGCCGCGAAGAAGAGCGGCCGGCGTGGCGGCAACGGTGGCGGCGGGGGTCGCCGTGGGCAGCAGCGTCCGGGGGGCGTCCCCGAGGAGGTCCGACGGGCCATCCTGTCGGGGCCGCCACGGACCATGCTGGTGTCCTCCCGAGAGGACCGCACGCAGATCGCCGTGCTCGAGGACCGGACGGTGGTCGAGCATTACGTCACCCGCAAGGAGGATGTGACCTACGTCGGCAACATCTACATGGCACGTGTGCAGAACGTCCTGCCGGGGATGGAGGCGGCGTTCCTCGACATCGGCAAGGGCCGCAACGGGGTGCTCTACGCGGGCGAGGTGCTGTTCGACGAACTCGACCTCGAGGAGGGCGAGGACCAGCGGATCGAGAACGTCCTCAAGCCGGGCCAGAAGGTCCTGGTCCAGGTCACCAAGGACCCGATGGGGTCGAAGGGGCCGCGCCTGACGATGCACCTGTCGCTCGCGGGCCGTTACCTGGTCCTGGCCCCGAACTCCGACCTGTTCGGCATCTCCCGCAAGCTCACCGACCGTGAACGAGACCGGCTCCGCCGGATCGTCAAGAAGGTCAAGCCGGACCACCACGGCGTGATCGTCCGGACCGCGGCCGAGGGTGCCACCGAGGAGCAGGTCGTCGCCGACGTCGAGCGGCTGCTCGCCAAGTGGGCGCGGGTCGAGCAGGCGGCCGCCGATGCCAAAGCGCTGACCGCGGTGTATGAGGAGCCGCCGTTGGTCGTCAAGGTGATCCGGGACAACTTCGGCCCGGAGTTCATCCGGTGCACCGTCGACGACGAGGACCTCTACCACCAGGTCCGCAGCTACCTCAGCGAGGTCGCACCGGAACTCGAGGCGAAGGTGGAGCTGTACGGCGCACCCACCGCCGATGCCCGAGCACGCGCCGCGGGCGCACCACCGAGCGACGATGCGACGAACGGGCAGCCGCTCGCCGATCCGTCGGGCGCGGACACCTCGCCGGTGCCGCCCGACGCGCCGGATGCCCCGTCCGACGTGCCGGATGCCCCCTCCGACGTGACGGAGGGCGCCACGGCAGCCGGTGCCGAGGCCGTAGCGGCACCGGTCGAGGTCGACCTCCAGGCGGCGGCCGAGCGGCGCGGGGAGCTGCCCACGCTGTTCACCGCCTACGACGTCACCGATCAGCTCCGCAAGGCCATGGGCAAGAAGGTCTGGCTGCCGTCGGGCGGGTACCTCATCATCGAGACCACGGAGGCGATGAAGGTCATCGACGTCAACACCGGCCGCTTCACCGGTGGCAAGGACACCAACCTCGAGGAGGTGGTGCTCAAGACCAACCTGGAGGCTGCGGACGAGATCGTCCGGCAGCTGCGGCTGCGCGACATGGGCGGGATCATCGTCATCGACTTCATCGACATGCTCCTCAAAGCCAACCAGGAACAGGTCGTCCGCCGACTCAAGCGTGAGCTGCTGCGCGATCGCACCAAGACCCGCGTCTCCGAGGTCTCCAAGCTCGGCCTGGTGCAGATGACCCGCAAGAACGTCAGCCAGGGCCTGATCGAGTCGTTCAGCCACACCTGCGAGCACTGCGAGGGTCGAGGCATCCAGCTCGAATCACCGTAGCCGCGGTCGCGTGGGGCCAGGCAGCCAGGTCTCTCGATATCGAGACACCCGCGCCGCTGGGTACCGTCGGCCGCTGTGAGCGCTTCGGAACGTCCTACCCCACGCGACCCGTCGGTGCACGGGCTGCTCCGACGTGGGCTCCGGGTCATCGGGGTCGCGCTGCGCGGCGCTCCCCGACCGTTCGCGGTCGGCGTCGGCGGTGCCGCCCTGTTCGCCGTGGCCACCGTCGCCGCCTCGCTGGTCCTCGGCTGGGTCACCGATGAGGTGCTCCTGCCGCAGTTCGAGGCTGGTGAGACCGACGCCGCGGCGCTGACCCTCGCTGCGCTGGTGATCATCGGGGTCGGGCTGGTCAAAGCCACCGGGGTGCTGGGACGCCGTCTGGGCGCCTACCTGGCGCAGTTCCAGTTGCAGGCGATGTACCGCCAGAGGGTCACGCGGCAGTACCTGCGGCTGCCGCTGCGCTGGCATCGACGTCACCCCACGGGTGAGCTGCTGTCCAACGCCAACGCGGACGTGGAGTCGGCGTTCTTCGTCGCGGCACCGCTCCCGATGGCGATGGGTGCCAGCATCCTGCTGGTGCTCACCGCCGGACTGCTGGTGGTCACCGACCCGGCGCTCGCCGCCATCGGGTTCAGCGTCGGACCGCTGCTGATCTTCGCCAACTGGTTCTACCAGCGCCGGATGCGCTACGCCGCCACGGTCGCTCAGCAGGCTCGAGCCGACGTGTCGGAGGTCGCACACGAGTCGTTCGACGGCGCCCTCGTGGTCAAGACGATGGGCCGAGAGCAGGCCGAAGCCGAACGGTTCCGCGGCATCTCCGAGGACCTGCGCGACAAGATGATCCGGGTCGGCCGGTTGCGGGCCTTCTTCGATCCGGTGATCGAAGCCCTTCCGAACATCGCCATCCTGCTGGTGCTGTTCGTGGGCGCCTACCGGGTCCGTGCCGGCGCGCTGACCCCCGGAGACCTGGTGCTGTTCGCCTACCTGTTCCGGCTCGTGGCGCTGCCGATGCGCGTGTTCGGGTGGCTCCTGGGTGAGCTGCCGAGGGCGGTCGTCGGTTGGGACCGCGTCTCCCGGGTGCTCGACGAGACCGGCGAGATGGTCTACGGCCGTGCGCCCGCGGAGGGGGAGGGGGGCGCCGCCACGCAGCTCGACGAGGTCCGGTTCCGGCATCCCGCGCCCGAACGCGGCGACCTGGCCGGCCCGGACGCGACGACACCCCGCCATCGCACGGCCGCCGCAGGATCCGGCCCCCGGGCTGGCGGATCCGCGGTCGCCACCGCCGACCGCGATGGCGGCTCCTCGCACGGTCACGACGGTCCCCCAGCGGACGAGACCGACCAGCAGCGGCGCGGGATCGAGTCGGTCTCGTTCGACGTCCCGGCCGGCCGCACGATCGCGCTGGTGGGGGCGACCGGGTCGGGCAAGTCGACCGTCGCATCGCTGCTGGTGCGGCTGTTCGACCCCGACCACGGCAGCATCACCTTCGACGGACGCGAGCTGTCCGAGCTCGATCGCGACCAACTGGCCGCCAACGTGGCGATCGTCTTCCAGGAAGCGTTCCTGTTCGACGACACGGTGCGGGACAACATCACCCTCGGGTTGGACCTGCCCGACGCGGACGTGGAAGCCGCTGCGCGCCTCGCTCAGGCGCACGGCTTCATCACCGAGTTGGAACACGGCTACGACACGCCCGTCGGGGAACGCGGCGCGACCCTCTCCGGCGGCCAGCGGCAGCGCATCGCCCTGGCTCGGGCGATCGTGCGCAAGCCCCGGCTGCTGGTGCTCGACGACGCCACCTCGGCGGTCGATCCGTCCGTGGAGTCCGACATCCTTCGCGGGCTGGCCGACTCCGACCTGCCGTCGACCGTCATCGTCGTCGCCTACCGCAAGGGCTCGATCGCGCTGGCTGACGAGGTGGTGTTCCTGCGCGAGGGGCAGGTCGCGGCGCGTGGCTCGCACGAACAGCTGCTCGAGGAGGAGCCGAGCTACGCCGATCTGGTGACCGCCTACGAACGCGACGCCGCAGAGCGCGACGCCATGGCGGCCGGCCAGGACACACGGGGGATCGGCCCATGAGCACGTCCACCGCGTCCCCCGCCACCCACGATCCGGTCCCGAGTGAGGGAGCGTGGCGCACCGTCGTGCGCGGTATCAGCCTCTCGCCGGAGCTGCGGGTCGGTCTGCCGGTGACGATCCTGCTGGCGCTGCTCGCCACCGCCGGCCGGGCGATCGTGCCCATCGCCGTGCAGATGACCATCGACGACGGGCTGCAGGGTGGCGTCGGGGTCGACGTGCAGACGGTGCTGTCGATCGTGGCGTTCGCCTCGGTCGCGGTGCTCCTGACCGCCGTGTGCTCCGGCGCGATGAACTACCGGCTGGCCGCCGTGGTCGAGACGGCGCTGTCGTCGCTGCGCGTCCGCGCGTTCCGTCACATCCACGATCTGTCGATGCTGCACCAGGCGTCCCAGCAGCGGGGCGGGTTGGTGTCGCGCGTCACCAGCGACATCGACGAGGTCAGCCGCTTCATGCAGTGGGCCGGGTTGAACCTGATCACGGCCGTCGGGCAGCTCACGATCGCCACGGTCGTGATGTTCGTCTACTCCTGGCGGCTCACCCTGATCGTGCTGGCGGTGTTCGTCCCGTTCGTGATCGGGGCCCGCTGGTTCCAGAAGCGGCTCACCCGCGCCTACCTCATCGTCCGCGAGCGCATCGGTCGGCTGCTCGGGGTCGTCGCGGAGACGGTCGTCGGCGCCCCGGTGGTCAAGGCCTACGGCATCGAGCCGCGCACGCAGGACCGGCTCGATCACGCGATCGGGGAGCACCGCCGCGCGGCGGTCCGCGCCGGCGGGCTGTCGTCGATCTTCTCGGCGACCGGGGAGGTCTTCGGCGCGGTCGCCACGGCTGCGGCGGTCGTCGGCGGGGTCATGCTCGGGGTCGATGACCAGGTCACCCCCGGGATGGTGCTCGCCTTCCTGTTCCTCATCGCGCTGTTCATCGAACCCGTCCTGGTCGCTGCGGAGGTCATCAACGAGGGCCAGAACGCCGTCGCGGGCTGGCGGCGCGTCCTGGACGTCCTGGACGTCGAACCGGACGTGGAGGACCCGGGAGACGACGGCGTCGAGCTCCCGGACGAGCCCATCGGCATCCGGTTCGACCACGTGTCGTTCCGCTACCCGAAGCCCGGCGAATCGGCCCGGGAGGCGTCGGGCCCGATCGTGCTCGATGACGTGGACGTCGCGATCGAGCCGCGGACCAAGGTGGCCGTGGTCGGTGAGACCGGCTCCGGCAAGACGACCTTCGCGAAGCTGCTCACCCGCCTGATGGACCCGGTGGACGGGCGCGTGCTGCTGGCCGGCACCCCGGTCGACCAGGTCCGGTTCGACTCGCTGCGTGCGCGCGTCGTGATGGTCCCGCAGGATGGTGCGCTGTTCGACGGCACGATCGGCGACAACGTCCGGATGGGTCGGCCCGATGCGTCCGACCACGACCTGCAGTTGGCGTTCCTCGAGCTG
Organism: Nitriliruptoraceae bacterium; assembly: GCA_007121785.1. Lineage (GTDB taxonomy): Bacteria > Actinomycetota > Nitriliruptoria > Nitriliruptorales > Nitriliruptoraceae > SKTG01. The sequence continues at coordinate 5,886 of SKJX01000129.1, read as the reverse complement.
GGTCTCTCGGACTGGCTCGAGGAGCTCCCGCAGCACCTCGACACCCGGACGGGGGAGCGTGGCGGGTCGTTGTCCGCCGGTGAGCGGCAGCTGGTCGCGCTCGCCCGTGCGTACGTCGCCAACCCGGATCTGCTCGTGTTGGACGAAGCGACCTCCGCGGTGGATCCGGCGACCGAGCTGCGCCTGCAGCGCGCGTTGGCCGGCCTGACCTCCGGCCGCACCACGGTCACGATCGCCCACCGGCTGTCGACCGCGGAGACGGCCGACGAGGTGCTGGTGTTCGACGGAGGGCGGCTGGTCCAACGCGGGGCCCACGACGACCTCGTGGCGCAGGGTGGGGTGTACGGACGCCTCCACACCAGCTGGACCCGCGGCGTCGGCCGCGACGGCTAGCCACCACGTAGGCTCGAGGTCCGACCCGGCCAGGAGGCCAGCCGCGTGAGCACCTCGCTGACGATCCCGGAGGCGGACAGCACGATCCCGCCGACCCCGACCGATGCGATCGACGCGTCGCTGACCACCTTGCGGTCGAACGCAACCAGGTGGTGCGCGACGGACGTGCTGACCCGGGTCGAGCTGCTCCGCTCGGTGATCGACACCACCCTGGACGCCGCGCCGGCCTGGGTGACGGCGGCGGCCGCCGCCAAGGGCCTCCGCCGCGACTCGCCGCTGATGGGCGAGGACTGGGGCAGCGGCCCGGCAACGACCGTCCGCAACCTCGCGCTGCTGGAGTCGACGCTGATCGACATCGCCGCGACCGGGCGGCCGCAGCCGAAGGGGGTCCGTACGGCCGCGGACGGGCAGGTCGCCGTCGACGTGATGCCGGCCGACCGGATCGATCCGCTGCTGTTCGCCGGGTTCACCGCGGAGGCCCGGCTCGACCGGTCGGTGACCGAGGAGCAGGCGTACGAGCGGATGGGACGGATCTACCGTCCTGACCACGGCAAGGAGCCCGGGGTCGCGCTGGTGCTCGGTGCTGGCAACGTGTCGTCGATCGGTCCGATGGACGCGCTGTACCAGCTGTTCGCGCTCGACCGGGTCGTGCTGCTGAAGATGAACCCGGTCAACGCGCACCTCGGGCCCCACATCGCCGCGGCGTTCGCACCGCTCGTGGATGCCGGCTTCCTCCGTCTGGCCTACGGCGGAGCGGACGTCGGGGCGTACCTGACCGACCACGGCGAGGTGGACGCGATCCACGTCACCGGGTCGGAGGCCACCTACGACGCGATCGTGTTCGGGACCGGTGAGGAAGGCGCCCGACGCAAGCGCGACCGGACGCCGCGTCTGGACACACCGGTCAGCGCCGAACTGGGCAACGTCACGCCGGTCATCGTGGTGCCGGGTCCCTGGTCGGACCGGGACCTGCGCTACCACGGGGACAACATCGCGTCGATGCTGGTCAACAACGCGGGGTTCAACTGCGTCGCGTCACGGGTCATCGTCCAGCACCGGGCGTGGGCGAAACGGCAGCCGTTGCTCGACGAGGTCCGCCGGTCGCTGCGCGAGGCGGAGCCGCGTGAGCCGTACTACCCGGGAGCGCGCGAGCGCTGGGAGCGGTTCGCCGACGCCCACAAGCAGGCGGAGTGGTTCGGTGAACCGCGCGACGACGCGGTGCCGTTCACGTTGATCCCCGAGCTCGACCCCGCGGCATCTGACGACGTCGCGTTCCGGGAGGAAGCGTTCTGCGGGGTCATGGGCGAGGTGGGGCTGGAAGCGCCCCGGTCGGTGTCGGAGTTCCTCGATACGGCGGTGGAGTTCTGCAACGAGCAGCTCTGGGGCACGTTGGCCGCCACCATCCTCATCCACCCCCGCTCGCTCGCGGACCCGGAGGTGGCCGCCGCACTCGATCGGGCCATCGATCGGCTGCGGTACGGCTCGGTCGTGATCAACCACTGGCCCGGCGCCGCCTACGGCTTCGTCGCACCGCCCTGGGGCGCCTTCCCCGGCAGCGACGTCGCCGACGTCCAGTCCGGCCGCGGCGTGGTGCACAACACCTACCTGCTCGAGGACGTGGAGAAGACCGTGGTGCGGGGGCCGTTCACGACCCCCATGACCCCACCGTGGTTCCACACCCACCGCACCGCCGATCGGTTGCTGCCGACGGTGACCCGGTTCACCGGGACGCGCGACGCCAAGCTGGTGCCAGCTCTGCTGTGGCAGGCCGCGAGGGGCTGACCGGCGCGGACCGTCCGGCCACCGCCCGCGAAGAGGGGTGCGACGTCGGCGAGGCGTGGTGGCACAACTAACGTCCCGCGCCGATCGCGGTGCTCGGCGACGCTGGGAGGGCGCGTGCGCGCGAGAGGCTCCTGGGTCGAGACGGTGGCCGGACTCGCCATGGCTGCCGTCCTCCTGGGCCTGGCGGGGGCGTCCGGACCGTTCTTCGTCTCCGCGGTCGGATCCGACCTGCTGGCGTCCGAGCTCACGGCGTTGGGGGAGGAGCCGGCGCTGCTGCGGGCGCAGACCGCGGGTCCCGCGACCGCCACCGACATCCGTGCGGCTGACGAGCAGCTCCAGGGGGAGCTCGAACGGCGGGAGCTGCCGGCCGTGGACCTCCAGCTGGTGGTCAACGTGCAGGCCGCGGGTGAGGACGCGGCCGCGCCCCAGGAGGTCAACCTCATCGGGCGTCCCGGTGCGAGCGCCCACCTGCCGCCGGTCGTCGAGGACGGTGACGGCCCTTGGGCGATGATGGCGCCGGATGCCGCGGACATCGGGGCCACCGCCGGTGGTGAGGCACAGCTGGTGCCCGGCGCCGGCGAGGCGATCGTCACGGTCGGACCGCTCGTTGAGGAGTTCGAACGTCGCACGCTGCCGACCTTCTGGCAGCCGGTCAGCGGCCTGCTCCTCGAACCGTTGGATCCCCGCAACCCTCCACCACCGCCGGCGCTGCTGGGTGAACCCGACGACGTCCTCGTGGCGCTCGAGGCGCTCGAGGGCGACGACCCGGCCGGCGGCCCGCTCGTCGAGGCCAGCTGGACCGCGCCCATCCCCGACGATCTCACCCTCGAGCGGGCTCGGGAGCTCGAGCCGGAGGTCGCCGCCCTGGCCAGCGACGTCGTCCGCCCGACCACCGAGGTCGGGGAGCGCATCGATGCGATCGGACCGCGGCCGCTGGCCGGCGGCCAGTTGGACACGGTCCTGGGGCGGGCGGATGCGGCCGTCGGGTCGCTGGCGGTCCCGGTGCAGCTGCTGGCGGTAGGTGCCCAGCTCCTCGGGTTGGGCGCGGTCGTGGCCGCCACCGTGCTCGGTGGTCGGCGGGCGTTGTCGCGGGTCCGGCTGTGGGCCGCCCGGGGCGTGTCGCCCGCCGCGCTGGCCACACGGTTCACGGCCGGTGCGCTGCTGCCCCTGGCGGTCGGGATCGGGATCGGCTGGGTGGTGGCGTACCTGCTGACCGGTCCTCTGGGGGCCGGTGGTGCCGTGGACCGGGGGGTGCTGGTCGAGGTGTGGGGGCCGCTCGCAGCCATCGGCGCGCTGGCCGCCGCGGTCGTCGCCGTCACCGTCGCCGTGGTGGCACGCCAGGGTGAACGGGCCGACCGACCCCCGCGGCGGGTCCCACCCGTCGCTGAAGCCGTGGCGGTCGGTGCCGCGATCGTGGCGTACGCCCAGACCCGGACCCGAGGTGGCGGCGTCGAGGTCGGTCCGGACGGCGTCGTCGGGCTGGACGCCCTGGCGGTCGGTGCGCCCCTGCTGCTGGTCGTCGCGGCGGCCGGTATCGGTGCCCGTCTGGTGCGCGTCGCGCTGCGGTGGCTCGCCGACCGGTCGATCGGCGGCACGGTCGGCTACCTCGCCATCCGTCGGCTGCGATCGGTCGGTGGTGGGGGTCTGGCCCTGGTGTTCATCGGTGCTGCCGCGGCCGGGGTGCTCCTGCTGGCCGACGGCCTGTCCGGCTCCGCGGAGGCGACGATCGAGGAGAAGACCCGTCTGACCGTCGGTGCGGACGTCGCCGCCAGCCTCCCACGGGCCGAGGCGAGTCTGGAGGCGTTGGAGCTGGACGCCCTCACCGTCCCGACCACGATGGTCCGTCGGGTCGACGACGCGCTCCTCGACGGCGCGGTCGAGGTCGAGGTGCTGGCCATCGATCCGGGCCCGTTCGTCGAGATCGCCCACCGGCCAGCGGGTTCGGACGGTGACCGGCTCGCGGACCTGGTCGCCGGGCTGCACCGCGACCGCGACGATGCACCGGTCCCGGCGATCGTCGTCGACGCGCCGGCGACCGCGACCCGGTCGCTGGTGTTCGACGGACTGGAACTCACCCTGACGCCCGTCGGGACCACCGAGCGGTTCCCCGGCGTCGATGGGGAGGGTCCCGCGGTGGTGGTGCCCGACGACGGTGCGCTGCGCGCGGACGACCCGGGCCTGGATGCCCGGCTGGCGACCCGGATCCAACCGGAGCTGTGGGCGGACGCCGAGGGCCAGCCGCGTGCGCAGCTGCGGTCGCAGTTCGCGGCGTTGGACCTGCGCGACGACGCCGTGGTCTTCCAGGCCGATGCGGCCGACGATCCGGGGCTCGCGCCGACGCAGGCGACCTTCGCCTACCTGCGCGGGCAGGGGGTGGCCGTCGCGATCCTGGGCCTGCTCGGGCTGTGCGCCTTCCACGTGGTGCGTCGTCGGCAGCAGGCGCTGGGCTCGGTGCTCGCCGCGCGGATGGGGCTGGGTGCTCGGGCCCGCCGGGTCGCGGATGCCGCCGAGCTCGGAGCGCTGCTCACGGTCACCACGAGCGTCGGCGCGGTGGCCGGCATCGGGGCGGCCCGGCTGGTGTTGCCGGCGTACGACCCCATGCCGGACGTGGCGTTGCCGGCGGTGTTCTCGGTCCCGACCACGGTGCTGTGGGCTCTGGCCGCGGTGGTGGTGACGGCCACGGTGGCGACCGTCGCCGTCACCGCACGGGTCACGGAACGAGCGGACGTGCCGACGCTGCTGCGAGGTGACGCGTGATGCGGCGAGCCGTCCAGACTCCCAGCGTCACGGTCGCCCTGGCGGCCTCCGCCGCGGTACTGGCGCTGGCCGCCGCCATCGTCGAGCCGTACCTGGAGGCGGCCGGCAACGCGGCCACGGTCGCCGAGCTCGACCGCGCCGAAGCTCCAGCCACCGGCCTGTCGGTCCACGTCGACGGGCAGGTCCCGCCGGCCGCCGCGGACGAGGTGGACCGCCAGGTCACCGAGCCCCTCGCGGACGTGACGGGGCGCACCGAGCGGACGGTCCGCCCCGACCCGGTCCGCCTCGGTCCGGCCGACGACGGTGGGACCGAGACGGCGGCGCACCCGCAGGTGCGCCTGCTCGGTCGGACCGACGGCACCGCGGCGCTCGACCTGCTCGACGGTGACCACGCCGACGGTCTGCTGATCCCCGAGGTGCTGGCCGAGGAGGCCGGGCTCGGCCCCGGTGACGGGGTCGTCGTCCAGCGGGGCGAGGTGGCCACGGAGATGACCGTCGGCGGGGTGTACCGCGAGCTCGATCCGGACACGGCGCCGTCGGTCCTGGCTGACCTGGCCGCGCTCGCCGAACGCACCCCAGGACGCGAGCAGCGACCTCTCGATCTGGTGTTCACCCCGCCCGACCGCGCCCTGGAGCTCGCCGACGAGCTCGGGGCGACCTCGTCGGTGTCGTGGCGGCGGCCGGTCACCGACGACCTGCTCAGCCTGTCGGATGCCCGAGCGGTGCGCCGCCAGTTCCAGGAGGTCGCCTCGGCCGCCACCGACCCCCGCAGCGAGCTCGGTGGCGACCTTGATACGGTCGCCCGCAGCTCCGCGGAGGCGGAGGTCGGCCTCGCGCCGGTGGTGCGCGACGCCGAGCGTGCGGTGGCCGCGCTCACCGGTCCGGCCCGGGCGGTGGGCCTGGCCGGACAGGGTGTCGCCCTGGCGCTGGTGGCGGCTGCGGCGGCGTTCGCCG
>SKJX01000186.1 GCA_007121785.1 Nitriliruptoraceae bacterium | reverse complement strand
CGACGAGGTGCTGCTCGACAGCCCCGAGGCGGTCGCCGTCATGGAGTGGTGGCAGGAGATGGACGCCGAGGGCTACTGGACCAACTCCGGTGCCCGTGAGGACTGGGACGACCCGCGCACGCTGATGGCCGAGGGCCAGATCGCGATGTCGATCGACTCCACCGCGTCGACGCGTGCCTACCAGGACTCCCTCGCGGAGATCGACAACGAACTGGGCACGGCGTTCCTGCCGATCCCCGACGACGCGGAGCGTCACGGCACCATCATCGGTGGTGCGTCGCTCTACGTGCTCGAGGATCACCCGGACGAGGAGATCGCCGCGGCGATGGAGTTCATCAACTGGCTGTCCGAGCCCGAGCAGGACATGGAGTGGCACAAGTTCACCGGCTACTTCCCGCTGCGGACCGAGTCCCGCGAGATGCTCGAGGAAGAGGGCTGGTTCGACGAGAACCCGAACTTCTCGACGGCGATCGAGCAGCTCGAGCAGACCCAGGTGACCCCGGCGACGCAGGGCGCGATCATGGGGCAGTTCCCCCAGATCCGCTCGATCGTGCTGGATGCGGCGGAGGCCGCCATGTTCGAGGGCCAGGACCCCGCGGAGGCGCTGTCGGCCTCCAAGGAGCAAGCCGATAGCGTGTTGCAGGAGTACAACGCGGACGTCGAGTAGCCACCTATGGCCCAGCTCACCGAACAGGGGGAGGCGACGTCGCCGTCGCCTCCCCCGGGCTCCGACCAAGGGTCGAAGCCTCCGCGCAAGCGCCGCCCCACGGGCGCGTTCGCGCACACCCATGAAGCGACGTTCCCGCAGCGCGGGGCGGCGTTCTGGCTGCTGCTGCCGACCGTCGTCATCCTGTCGATCTTCCTGTACTACCCGATGCTGCGCACGTTCTGGATGTCGCTGTACAACATCCGGTTCTACGGCCAGCAGCGTCGCTTCGTCGGGTTCGACAACTTCGTCCGGCTGTTCACCGATCCGTCGAGCTTCGACGCGGTGGTCCGCACCGCGGTGATCTCCACGATCGTGATCGTCGCCACGATCGCGATCGCGCTGTTCCTCGCCGCGCTGCTCAACCAGCGGGAGATCCGAGGGGCACGCGTCTACCGGTTGTTGTTGATCTGGCCGCTGGCGCTGTCGACCGCCATCAGCGGCATCGTGTTCCTCGTGCTGTTCAACCCCAACTTCGGGATGGTCAACGCCGTGCTCGAGCCCTTCGGGATCCAGCCCGAGTGGTTCCGCGACCGCACCCTGGCGCAGACCGTGATGGTCCTCACCCTGATCTGGAACCGGGTCGGGTTCAACCTGGTCTTCTACACCGCCGCCTACCAGAGCCTGCCGAGCGAGACGCTCGAAGCTGCGCTCGTGGACGGGGCCAACCCCTGGCAGCGGTTCCGGTACATCACCTTCCACCTGCTGTCGCCGATGACCCTGTTCCTGCTGGTCACCAGCACCGTGTTCGCATTCTTCGACGCGTACGCCGTCGCGGAGGTCTTCGGCGGTGGACCGCTGAACGCCACCAGCATCCTGATCTACGAGGTCACGGAGAACGCGTTCCGCGACGACCGGATCGGCCTGGCGGCCGCGCAGTCGCTGTTGCTGTTCCTCGCCGTCGCGTTCATCACCGTCGTCCAGCTGCGGCAAGGCCGCAAGCGGGTCACCTACCAGTAGAGGGGGCCAGCCATGCGACCGAAGCGCAGCGCACTGATCGCGACCCACGTCATCCTGGCGACGGCCACGTTCCTGTTCCTCGCGCCGATCCTCTACGCCCTGATCAAGTCCACCCAGACGCTCGGTGCGTCGACCTCCACCAGCCTGGCCATCGGCGATCAGTTCTTCAGCAACGCCTTCGCCGCGATGGACCGGTTCAACCTGGGCCGGATGATGGCCAACACCGTCTTCGTCACGGCCATGGTGACCTTGGGCAAGACCGTCCTGTCACTGGGCGCGGCCACCGCGTTCGTGTACTTCCGGTTCCGGCTGCAGGGCGTGGCGTTCGCGCTGGTGCTGTTCACGCTGATGATGCCGACCGAAGCGCTGATCCGGGCGTTGTACGACCTGGTCGGCGGCTTCGGGATGCTCAACAGCTACGAGGGGCTGATCCTGCCGTTCATGGCGTCGGCGACCGGCACGTTCCTGTTCCGCCAGCACTTCCTGCGCATCCCGCGTGACCTGGTGGAAGCGTCACAGGTCGACGGGGTCGGCCCGTTCCGGTTCCTCGGCACCTTCCTGGTGCCGCTGTCGTGGAACATCATCGGGGCGTCGGCGGTGATCGACGTGGTGTACATGTGGAACATGTACCTCTGGCCCCGCTGGGCGGTCACCGACCCGGACGTGATGATGGTCCAGGTCGGCCTCGTCCGGCTGCTGAGCGAGCAGCAGGTCAACCACTACGGCATCATCATGGCCGGGGCCGTCATCACGATGATCCCGCCGCTGATCATCTTCATGCTCCTGCAGGAGCGTTTCACCCGCGGGTTCGCGCTCAGCGGCGACAAGTAGCCCGGACCGGTCCCCCTCAGCGCTCGCGGGGGACCGTGCCGTGGAGGTGGCAGGCGACCTCGCGGCCGGCGACCGTCTGCAGCGCCGGCTCCGGGCCCGCCCCGAAGCTGACGGCGACCCCGCGACCGTCGCGTTCGATGCCGGTCACCGCGTCGAACAGCGGGTGGGCCTGCTCGGTGCGGAGCTGCTCGAGCAGCTTGGTCAACGCAGCGGGGTTGCCGGCATCGAACCGCACACGGTCGTGGTGGAGGTCCACGGCCTGCAGCGAGCCGGTCGCTGCCAGCTCGGACTCCACCTGGTCGCTGTCGACCAGCGTCCACCGGCGTTCGAAGAACGCCAGCAGGTCCGCGCCTTCCCAGCCGCACGGTTCGAACGCCACCGGACACCGAGGATGGAACCGGCAGCCCTTGGGCGGGGTCTGGGCATCCGGCATCTCGCCCACCGGCAGGTCCTTGTCCCGGTCGCGCCGCCGCGGGTCGGGTAGCGGGATCGCGTTCAGCAGCGATCGGGTGTACGGGTGCTGCGGGTCGTTGAACAGCGCGTCAGCGTCCCCCCACTCCACCATGTTGCCCAGGTAGAGGATCCCGATGCGGTCGCACAGGAACCGGGCGGTCGCCAGGTCGTGGGTGATGAACAGGTACGTCAGCCCCAGGTCGCGCTGCAGTTCCAGCATCAGCTCCAGCACCCGTGCCCGCACGCTCATGTCCAGCGCGGCGACCGGCTCGTCGGCGACCACGAACTTCGGTTCGGTGATCAGCGCCCGGGCGATCACCAGCCGTTGCTTTTGCCCACCGGAGAGGTCCTGCGGGTAGATGTCCAGGAAGGCCTCGCCCGGGGTCAGCCCGACCCGCTCCAGCATGGCGGCGACCCGCTCGCGCATCGGTGCGCGCCCGTCGACCAGCCCGTGGATCAGCAGCGGATGGCCGACGCCCTGGGCGACGGTCATCGCGGGGTTCAGCGACGCGTTCGGGTCCTGGAACACCAGGCCGAGCTCGCGGCGCAGCGGCCGCATCTGCTTCTCGTCGTAGCCGGCGATGTCGCGGCCCTGGTAGATCAGCGAGCCGCTGGTGGGGTCCGCCAGCTTCAGCAGGGTCCGGCCGAGCGTGGTCTTGCCCGAGCCGCTCTCGCCGACCAGCCCGAAGACCTCGCCGGGCTGGATGTCGAACGTGACCCCGTCGACGGCGCGGACCACCTCTCTGTGGCGCGACAGCAGCCCGCCACGCACGGGGAAGTGGGTGTGTAGGTCGACGACGTCGAGCAACGGCTCGCTCCGGTCGTCCGGCGACGACGGCGAGGTGGCGGCAGCGGGCTCGGTCATGATCGCTCGGCGGGGAAGGGGTCGGCCGGGTCAGCGCCCGGATGCAGGATGCAGGCGGCGAGGTGGTCGTCGACCGGGGTGTCTCCAGGCTGGGTCAGCCGCGGGATCACCTCGGTGCAGCGGTCCATCACGGCCGGACAGCGCGCGGCGAAACGGCAGCCACCGGGTGGATCGATCAGGTCCGGTGGGGAGCCCCCGATCGAGTGCAGCTCGGTGGTCTCCAGCGAGATCGTCGAGGCCATCAACCCCTGGGTGTAGGGGTGGGCGGGGGCGTTGAAGACCTGCTCGACCGGCCCCATCTCCACGATCTTGCCGGCGTACATCACCGCGACCCGGTCGCAGGTCTCGGCGACGATGCCCAGGTTGTGGGTGACCATCACCAGACCGACGTCCGCGTCGCGTCGTAGCTCGGCGAGGATGTCCAGGATCTGCGCCTCGACGATCACGTCCAGGCTGGTGGTCGGCTCGTCGGCGATGACCAGCTGCGGCTGCAGCACGATGCCGAGCGCGAGCATGATGCGTTGACGCATCCCGCCGGAGAACTCGTGCGGGTAGTTGTCGACGCGGGTTCGGGGGATGCCCATCTTGGCGAGCGCGGTCTCCGTGAGCTCACGGACGCGGTCGCTGGAGAGGTCCGGGCGGTGCGCCTTGATGGCCTCGCGGAAGTGGGTGGACACCCGCATCAGCGGATCCAGCCGGGTCATCGGCTCCTGGAACACCAGCGACGCCCGGTCACCGCGGATCGAGCGCAGCTGCCGACGGGAGGCGTCGACCAGCTCGATCTCCTCGTTGCCGGGGCCATCCCCCCGCGCGGCGAGGGTGATCTGACCGGTGACCAGCCCCCCGGGCGGCATGAGGTTGAGCAACGCCCGGCTGAGCGACGACTTGCCGCAGCCCGATTCGCCGACCAGCCCCAGCGCCTCGCCGGGCGCGAGGTCCAGATCGACCCCGTCGACGGCCCACAGCGGCCCGCGCGGGGTTCGGTAGCCGACGCGCAGGTCACGGACCTTCAGGACCGGTTCGACGCCGGCCGTCGCCGAGCGGACCGGCGCCGTCGGCGGCAGCGAGTCGCGTGCGGCCGGCGGCGGTCCATCCGGACCCGACGACGTCGAGGTGGTGGCGCCCGGCGGATCGGGGTCATCGGCCAGATCGCGTTCGGCGACGTCGGGGCCCCGACGGGACCCGGACGCCTCCGGCGCGGACCCACCGACCGGTGCACCGCGCAGCTTGGTGCCGGACAGCCCACGGGCACGCAGCAGCGGGTTGATGACGTCGTTCAAGCCCTCACCGACCAGGGTGAGGCCGGTGACCAGCAGGATGATCGCCACACCGGGCCACATCGTGGTCCACCACACGCCGGAGGTGATGTCCTGGGTGGCCTGCTGGATGTCGAAGCCCCACTCCGGGGCTGGTGGCGGGACGCCGTAGCCGAGGAACCCCAGGGAGGCGAGGGTCAGCACCGCATCGGCTGCGTTGAGCGTGAAGATCACCGGCACGCTCTGGACCACGTTGAAGAACACGTAGCGGGTGATGACGGTGCGTTCCTTGGCGCCCAGCGAGCGGGCACCTTCGACGAACGGTTCCTGCTTGACGCTCAGCGTGTGGTTGCGCACGACCCGGAAGTACTGCGGGATGTAGACGATCCCCACCGCGGACGCCGCGCTGGCGACGCCGGGAGCGAACAACTCGCCGAACAGGAACGCGACCACGATCGCCAGCAGCAGCGATGGGAAGGTGTAGATCGCGTCCATCGTGGTGACGAGGATCCGGTCGAGCCGGCCGCCGCGGTAGCCGGCCAGCAACCCCAGCGGGACCCCTACCAGCAGCGCGATCAACGTCGAGACCAGCACCACGATCATGGCGACGCGGGCACCGCCGATCACCCGGGCGAACACGTCGAACCCGTCGCGGTTGGTGCCCATCAGATGGTCGCTGCTCGGTTCCTCCAGCCGGGGAAGTTGACCGGCCTCAGGTTCCTCCGGGTCGACCTGGTACTGCGTCGGCTCGAACGGCGCCAGCGTCGGACCGAGGGTCGCCACGAACACGAACCCGAGGGTGATCAGCGTCCCGATGACGATCAGGACCTGCGCGGTCCTGGTCGCCGCCCGGAACGGTGCGGCGGTGCGAGCGAGGCGGGCGCGGGCGCTCAATGCCGGATCCTCGGGTCGATGAGGGCGTTGATGACGTCGATCAGCAGCGAGATGACCACGACGACGACCGCGTAGAAGGTGATGATCCCCTGCACGCCGACGTAGTCGCGGGCGCCGAGGAACGACAGCAACGCGTTGCCGAGCCCGGGCCAGGAGAACACCCGCTCGGTCAGGATGGAGTTGCCGAGCAGCAGCGCGAACTGCAGGCCGGTGATGGTCACCACCGGCACCATCGCGTTCTTGAAGGCGTGACGGAACAGCACCAGGCGCTCGCTGACCCCGCGGGCGTGGGCAGCCTCCACGTAGTCGGCGCGCAGCGTCTGGAGCATGTTGACGCGGACGAACCGCAGGAAGATGCCACCGAACACCAGGCCCAGGGTGAACCCGGGCAGGATCAGGTGGTAGAGCGACGAGCCCAACGCTGGTAGGTCCCAGGTGATGATCGAGTCCAGGACGTAGAAGCCGGTGATGCTCTCGGGCGCGTCGAAGCCCGAGGCGCGCCCCCCGGTGGGGAACCACCCCAGTCGGACGCTGAGGTAGAGCTGGCCGAGCAGGGCGACCCAGAACACCGGGGCGGCGTAGGAGACGATGCCGAACAGCCGGCCCGCGACGTCGAACGGCGTGTCACGCAGTCGGCCGGCGATGGCGCCGATCGTCACCCCGAAGCCGACCGCGACGATCATCGCGACGACGACCAGCTCGAAGCTGGCGGGGAAGGTGTCGGCGATCACCTGGACGGTGGTGCGGCGGTCGGTGACCGGGTTGCCGAAGTCGCCGGTGACGGCACCGAGCAGGTACCGGCCGTACTGGAGGACCAGTGGGTCGTTGAGACCGGCCGCTTCACGCCGGGTCTCGAGTTCCTCCGCGCTGACCCGGTCACCGACGGTGGCCGCGATCGGGTCACCGGGGATGACCCGCAGCATCAGGAACACGACCGTGAGTAGGATCAGCAACATCGGCAGGGTCATCGCGACCCGCGAGAGCAGGTACCGACGCATCGAGCTGCTGGCCACCGGTGGACCCCTCAGGATGGCAGTGTGTGGGGGCGGGAGTCGGCGCTCCCGCCCCCACACCGCGGACGTGGGATCGGCTGGCTAGCTCACTCCGTGGAGATGAGCCAGTAGCGGAAGATCTGCATCACATCCATGGTCTCCTCGAGACCGGAGACGCCCTCGTCCGCGAAGACCACCGGGGTCTCCTCGAGCATCGGCACGATCAGCGCCTCGTCCACCGCGATCTCCTGGATGTCGGCGAAGATCTCGTGCCGCTCTTCGGAGTCGGGGTCGTCGACCTGCTGCTGCGCCGCGATCAGGTCCTCCATCTCGTCGGTGGCGGGCATCCCGAGGAAGCCGCCGCCGGAGAAGAAGGGCTCGATGTAGTAGTCGGCGTCGAAGTAGCTCGGGTACCAGCCCAGGAGGAACGCGCCGTGGGTGTCCTCCGAGACGGGGAAGGATTCCTCGGTGAACTGCGCCCACTCGCTGGTGTCGGTCTGGACCTCGAACATGCCCGACTCCTCGAGCATGCGGCTGATCTCCTCCGCCATCGAGGGTTCGGTCGGCCCGTAGTGGTCGCCGGTCTCGTGCGCCAGCGTGATCGACACCGGCTCGTCGATGAAGTCCGACGGTTCGGCATCCTCGTACTGCTCGAACATCGGCTCGTACTGCGAGAACCCGGTGGCGATCATCGAGTACAGCGGTTCACCGAAGCCCTGGAAGACGTTCTCGATCAGACGCTCACGGTCCATCGCCGCAGCGAAGGCCCGACGCACGTCCGGGTCGTCGAACGGTTCCACGTTCGGGTTGAGCACCACGTAGCGGATCGAGGCCCCTTCGCCTTCGACCACCTGGATGCCGTCGGTGGCGGCCAGGTCGGCCTGCTCGTCGGGAGCGAGGTCGCGGAACGCGACGTCGATCTCGCCACCCTCCAGCGCGAGACGCAGCTGGCTGGAGCTGTCGAAGAACTGGACCAGCACGCGGTCGTTGACCGGAGCGTCGCCGTGGTAGTCGGGGTTGGCGACCAGCGTCATCGACTCACCCTCGCGGAAGTCCTCGACGAGGTAGCGGCCGGTCCCGACGAACTCCTCCTGACGGAAGTCGTCCGGGTCCTCGCCGGTCTCGGAGACCGGGCCGTCGGGTGCCGGGTAGTGACCGTCGGCGGGCAGGACCGTGCCAACGGTGTAGGCCAGGCGCGAGAGGAACGTGATGTTCGGCTCGTTGAGGGTGATCTCGACCGTGTGGTCGTCTGGGGTCTCGATCTCCTCGATGCCGGCGAGCAGGAAGCCTGCACCCTGCGGGTGCTCCATGTTGGTTGCGCGCTCCAGCGAGAACTTCACGTCCTCGCTGGTCATCTCCTTGCCGTTGGAGAAGACCACGTCGTCACGCAGTTCGAAGGTGTAGGTCAGCCCGTCGTCGCTGATCTCGGGCAGGTCGGCGGCCAGGAACGGCGCCACCTCGGTCTCGCCAGCGGGGAAGCCGACCAGCGTCTCGCCGATGTTGAACAGCGCCTGCGAGGAGTTGGTGTCGTAGACGGTCGCCGGATCGAGACCGGTCGGTGCGTCCGTCGTGCCGACGATCAGGTCGCCGCCCGCCGCGCCCTCGTCGGCGTCGTCGTCCGGCTCGTCCGCATCGTCGTCCGCGTCCGCGTCGGCGTCGGTGTCTTCCACCTCGGCGTCGTCGGTGTCCGGATCGTCGTCGGTCGCGGTCTCATCCGCGCCGCAGGCGACCGCGATCATCCCGAGGACGATCGCGATCACCCCGTACTTGAGGTTCCGTGTGACGAGCATCGAGCCCTCCCTGTTTTCGGTGCGTCGGAGGCGGTGTCGGAGGCGGGTCGGTCGACCCGGCTCCGCGCATCGCGCCGGTTGCGCGTGCGGAACGAACCTGCGCGCATCCCCGCTCGGTCTCCCCGTGGCGAGGTGCGTGTCGGATGCTCCACCACCCCGATGGCAACGGCCGTGCACGCGGGCAAACTAGGTCGGTCGTAGGTCGCCCGGCAGCCGAGTGAGCGCTCAGAGCGCGTCAGGTTCCGGACCTGACTCGACCGTGACCTCCGCGGGAGAGGCCGTCGGTCCCTGGCCTGTGACCGCCGGGACGGGCATGCTCAGGCCGACGGATCGGGTCGGCGACCGTGCTGGAACACGTCGAGCGCGGCTGCGGCCCCCGCGAACCGTTGGTGTGAAGGAGCGATCATGGACCGCGTGGTGGTCGGACTCGACGGGTCGGCGGCGTCGACCGCTGCCCTGCGCTGGGCGGTCACCGTCGGGGAGCAGGCGGGGTGGCCGGTCCGTGCCCTGTGGGCGTGGAAGTACCCGGCGACGGCGATCCTGCCGGTCGGTCCGTCGACGCTGCCCAGCGCCGAGGAGGTCGAGCGGACCCTCGGCGATCAGGGCCGGACGTTGCTCGACGAGACGCTCGGCGACCGGGCCAGGATCGTCACCCTCCAGGTCGCGCGGGGCCCGGCGGCCACGGTGCTCCTGCGGGCCGTGGAGGAGGGCGCACGCATGGTGGTGGTGGGCTCGCGTGGGCTCGGCGGGTTCGAGGGCATGCTTCTCGGTTCGGTCAGCCGCCACGTCGCCGAACACGCCACCTGCCCGGTCACGGTCGTGCACGGTGGTCTGCCGGACGTCCCCGAGCGGCTCGAGCGCATCGTGGTAGGGATCGACGGGTCCGAAGGGGCGCAGCGAGCGCTGCGGTTCGCCGGCGACCTCGCGGCCCGGACCGGCGCGAACCTGCTGGTGGCCGGTGCAGCGTCCCCGGGCGACCTGGTGCAGCGCGAACACGACCTGCCCCACGTCGACCTCGAGGTGCAGCGCGAGTTGCTCTGGGGCTGGACGGCATCGCTGCGTGAGGCCGGGATCGAGCACGACATCGCGGCGCTCGAGGGCGATGCCCGCATCGTCCTGCCGGACCTCGCGTCGGAGCACGAGGCCGACGTGCTGATCGTCGGCTCGCGGGGTCTGGGACCGGTCGGCAAGCTGCTGCTCGGTAGCGTCGCTGCCTCGCTCATCAGGCACGCGGGCATGCCGGTCACGATCGTGCCGTCCGGCGCCTGAGCCCGACCGCCAGCCCAGACGCCCGCTCCCGCCTGACCCAGCGGATCGGTCTCATCGACCGCGATGCGCTCCGCGAGGTCTGTGCGGCCGTCACGGTTGGGCTCGGCTGCGACGACGACTGACGCGAGCTGGCGGCCGTCGAGTTCCGAGCCCACATGGTGCGTGGTTGGCTCAGCACGACGACCGGCGGGGGATGGACATGACCGAGTGCCGAGACCCGTCCCCGCCACCGGTGTGTCACGCCCGGGTATCGGGTCGACCGTCGAGGGCCAGGGCGACGATCAGGCCCAACACCTGCTGGGGGTCGTCGAGGCGATCGCCGTACCGCTCGCGCAGCTGGGTCATGCGGTAGCGCACGGTCTGCGGGTGCACGACGAGATCCTCAGCGACCGCACCGCGGCGGCCCTGGTGCAGCAACCACGACCGCAGCGTCTCCGCCAGCCGCTCGGCGGTCGCCGGACGCAGGTCGGCGAGCGGTGCGAGGGCCTGCGCTCGCAGGTCGGCGAGCGCATCCGGGTCGGCGCTGACGACGAGCGCGGTCAGCCGGTCCTCGGTGTCGACCGGCGTTGCACCGTCGAGTGGCGCGAGCGCCAGGGCGCGTACCGCCCGATCGAAGGACGACGACACCTCGGTCCAGGGTCGGGTGGGACCGACGACGGCGCTTCGGCCCCGGAGCTGACGCAACAGGTTGGTGCGCCCCGGGGCGGCGTCGGGTACGAGCAGCACGCCGGTCTGCTCGGGAACCGGCCCGTCGGCGAGATCGTCGCTGAGCACGAGCGTGCGCCCGTCGAGCAGCGCGGTGGCGTTGTGGACCCGGGCGGCCGGCAGCAGCACCGCGGTCAACGTGCTCGGGGGTGCCCAGTGTGCGCGTTCGGCGCGGGCCAGCAGGACGTCAGCAGGCTCGCCGGCGAGCAGCCCCTGCCCGAGTTCGGCGAGGTGGCGGGCGCGGACCCGTCCGGAGGCGGCCAGCTCGGCGGTGTGCCCGGCGAGGCTGGCGGCCGACAGCTCATCGATGTAGGCGAAGACGAGCGCCGCGAAGTTCGCGACGTTGGCCGCGGGGACGCGGTGTCGCACCGCCATGTCGGCCAGGTCCTGCCAGGCGACCCGGGCACCGACCCGGTACGCCGAGAGCAGCGCGTTCACGCTCCGGTGGCTGCGCGCTTCCATCCTGCCGAGGTCGTACGCCCCGGTGACCGCGGCGCCGATCGCGGCGTCGGGGTCCTCGTCGCCGCTCCCGGCGGCGAGCCGGAGGAACGCGGCGAGGGCCATCTCCACCCCTCGGGCGATCCCGGTCGCGATCTCGTGGCTGAGGGTGTCCGCGTACTCCGGCACCTCCGCGGTCACCGCAGCGAT
>SKJX01000071.1 GCA_007121785.1 Nitriliruptoraceae bacterium | reverse complement strand
TCAGCGCCGGGGCGGCTCCGCCGCCGCGACGGTCTTTTCAGCGCCGGGGCGGCTCCGCCGCCGCGACGACCTCCTTCGCGGTTTGGCCCGGGGTGAAGCAGCAGTCCACCGGGCAGGCGTCGTGGTTGGGGCCGCGCGTACCCAACGCCCGCGCCGGAGCACCCGCGGTGCGCTCGTGAATCAGTTCGCGGATCATCGCGACGAACCGTGGGTCGGTGCCGACGGTGGCCGCGCGGGCGAACGGCAGCCCCAGGCGTTCAGCGGTCTCGACCGCTTCCACGTCGAGGTCGTAGATCACCTCCATGTGGTCGGAGATGAACCCGACCGGGACGCATACCGCCCCGGCGACGCCCTGCTCGGCTAGCTCCTCAAGGTGATCGTTGATGTCCGGTTCGAGCCACGGGATGAACTCCGGGCCCGACCGTGAGTTGAACACCAGCTGCCAGGGCCGCTCACCGCTCGACGGCGGAGCCTGCGCGCCGAGCCGCTCCATCACCAGGCGGCAGGTCTCGTAGTGCTGGGCCTCGTAGTCGCAGTGCCGCGACATCGTGTGCGGGATCGAGTGGGTCGTGAACACCACGTGGGCGTCCTCACGCACGTCCGTCGGTAGCTGTGCCAGGCCGTCGAGGATGGCGTCGACCTGGGGTTCGACGAACCCCGGGTGGTTGTAGTAGACGCGCACCTTGTCGAGTTCGGGAGCGCCGTCGACCTGTGCCTGTGCCTCGGCGAGGTTCTCGCGGTACTGCCGGCAACCGGAGTACGAGGAGTACGCCGAGGTCACGAAGCACAGGGCCCGTGACACCCCGTCGTCGCGCATCCGCTCGAGGGTGTCGGCCAGCAGCGGATGCCAGTTGCGGTTGCCGAAGTAGACCGGCAGGTCCGGCCCGTCCGCCTCGAGCACCTCCTCGAGCGCCGCGATCAGGGCGCGGTTCTGATCGTTGATGGGGGAGCGGCCCCCGAACCGCAGGTAGTGCTGGCTGACTTCCTCCAGGCGCTCACGGGGCACGTTGCGGCCCCGGGTGACGTTCTCCATGAACGGGATCACGTCGTCAGGACCTTCGGGGCCACCGAAGGACACCAGCAGGATCGCGTCGTAGCTCACATCTCGCTCCTCGTGGAGTCGGTCGGGATCGAGCGGCTGGGCGTCGAGGTCGGCACACGCTCGCTCGGGTGTCCTTCGAGGCCGGGCACCGGTCAGGGTCGGTCACCGGACGCGGTCGGCCCCGTCCCTGGATCGTCCGGTGCGTCGTCGCCGACCGGCTCGCCGGCGCGTGCCAGCGCGCGCTGCACCGACACGTCGTGGCCGGCTCGCTGCCACGCGGCGTCGAACCGCGCCAGACGCCGTCCGTGTGGCCGGATCCGCAGCAGGATCAGCGCGCCGGCCAGGCCGCCGAGCGTCACGGTCCAGCGCGGGCCCAGCGTGAAGGCCACGATCGTGGCCAGCAGGACCACGGTCTCGGCGATGACCGCCTGCAGGACCAGCCGGGTCCGCAGCTCCCCGATCGCCGCGTCATCGCTCTGCGGCGGCGATGCCGCGAAGATGCGGTCGATCGCGATCACCGCGACGAAGCCGGCTCCGCCGATCGCGGCAGCGAGCGCCAGGGGGAGCGCTGCCGGCAGCCGGGGATCGACGTCAGCGACGACCGTCAGGACCGCCGCGAGAGCCAGGACGCCGATCGTGAACGCGACCCAGATGCGGTGCAGCGATGCCGCCCCCAGCCGTCGATCCACGGTGCATCCTCGTCCGTCGCTGATGCGAATGAGGGTAGGGCGCCGGCCCTGGTGGCTGGTCACGGCCTCGCTGACTGGCGTGGTCAGTTGACGACCCCCGCGGGATCGTCCGCGTCGACCGGCCGCGGTCTGGATGTCCCACGGGTCCCGCGCTGCGCGAGCCAGACGCCGAGCACGATCAACGCGCCACCAAGCAGGGCGGGGAGCCCGAACCGCTCGTTCAGGAAGATCGCGCCGGCGAGGAGCGCGACCAGCGGGATCAGGTAGGTGGTCATCGTCGCGTTGGTCGCTCCCACGCGTTCGATCAGGGTGTAGAACGCGAAGAAGGCCAACCCGGTGCCGAGCGAGCCGAGCAGCACGATCGAGGCCACGCTCGTCGCGGTCAGTGACGTGAGCGCTGGTGGGAGGCCGTCCACCGCGAGGGCGAACGGCACCGCGATGGCGGCCGCGCTGAGTACCTGACCGGTCGCCAGCGTCAGGGGCTTGGTGGTGCCGGACACGTAGGTCCTGGCGTAGACCGCGGCGATGGCGTAGAGCAAGGTCGCCGTGACGACCGCGAGGACCGCGAGCAGCCGACCCGGTTGGTCGAGGTCGCCAGCCACGATGGCGCCGACCCCGCCGAGCGCCAGGATCAGACCGACCAACCGCGCCCGGGTGATGCGTTCGAGGCCGACCAGCGCGGAGACCACCAGCGTCGAGGTCGGCACGATCGCCATCAGCAGGGCGGTCACGCCGGACGGCAGCGACTGCTGGGCCCACGCGATGGCGGTCCACGGCACCGCGTTGTTGACCGTGCCGAGCACCAGCAGATGGCCCCACAGCTTGAGCCGTGCCGGTAGCCGGCCTCTGCGCAGCAGCAGGAGGGCGAGCAGGGTCAGCCCGCCGACGGTGGTCCGGCCGGCGACGACCCACAGCGGGGAGAGCTGCCGGAGCGCCAGTTCGATGAACATGAACGACAAGCCCCACATGCTGCTCAGCGCGAGCAGCACCATGGCGTCGCCGACGGAGAAGCTCCTCGCGGTCGGCAGGTGGGGCGCGGACACGTCGGGCCTCGGAGGGTGGAGCAGCGTGCGGCCGGAGACGTGCCGCGGAGATGGGTCGCACGGTAGCGGAAGGTCCCAGACCGAACGGTCCGGTCGGTCGACGGGATGTGGCTCGTCACCATGGAACGGCCGGCTCCGACCGCATCTACGTGGATCTTCCACCAAGCTGTGGGGCGTAGCCGCAAGGCGGAGCCAACATTGAGGAAGGAGCCGACCGTCCATGGCCACTATCGCAGACACCCCGTTGACGTTCATGGGGCTGGATGTCCACCAGGACTCGATCAGCGCCGGGCAAGGTGTTCCGCACTATCAGCCGGGCCAGGTCATGCTGATGCCCCCGTCGCTGGACGAGTGGCGACCGGCCGAGCATCTGGCCCGGTTCGTCGACGAGATGGTCGAACAGCACCTGGACCTGGAGCCGTTCGATGCGGCGCATACCAACGTCAAGGGGTTCCCGCCGTATGACCGCGGATGATGCTCAAGCTGCTGTACGGCTACTGCACCGGGGTGCGTTCGTCGCGCCAGCTCGAGGCGGCGTGTGTTGAGCAGGTCGCGTTCCGGTTCCTGGCGGCCAACCAGTGCCCGGATCATCGGGCGTTCTCGCGGCTCCGCCGTCGGCATCTGGCGGCGATCGTGGCTGAGATCCTCGAGGAGGCCGAGCAGGTCGATGCCGAGGAGGACGAGCGCTACGGCGGTGCGCGCGGTGACGAGCTGCCGGAGCATCTGCGCACCAGCCAGGGCCGGCTGGAGGCGATCCGCAAGGCCAAGGCCGAGCTCGAGGACGAGGCAGCCGAGCAGGCAGCACAGGCCAAGGAGCGCACCAAGGCCGAACGGGCCGGGGAAGACCCCGACGAGCCCGAGGTGGTGGAGCGCTGTGAGCAGGCCGCGGTCGAGGCGGCCGAGCAGGCGCGGCCCGCCGACAAGGCGCAGCGCAATTTCACCGATCCGCAGTCGCGGATCATGCGCACCTCGGACCGCTCGTTTCACCAGTGCTGCAACGCCCAGCGGTGGTCGATGAGGCCCGTCAGGTGATCGTGGCCACCGAACTCACCAACCAGGCCGCTGACACGCCGCACCTGCCCGGCCTGCTGGAGGCCACGATCGCCAGCGCGAGGACCCCGGCGCGGTTCCTCGCCGATGCGGGTTACTGGTCCGAGACCAACCATCAACATCTGATCGACGCCGAGATCGATGGCTACATCGCGACGGGCAGGTTCAGACACAACGAGCCGGCCCCGCCCGCACCGCGCGGGCCGATCCCCAAGGACGCCACACCGAAGCACGGATGGCCCGCAAGCTTCGCACCAAGAAGGGTCAGGCCGTCTGCGGAGGATGTCCCGCTCGTCGTAGAACGTCAGCGGCGGTCTCCACAGCTTCATGATGTCATCAGCCTGTGACAGCCAGGTCGTTGGCATCGTTCTGGTCGGCGGTGACGGCCTCGAGTCGGCGGACGAGTTCGGGCAGCTGCCGGTAGCCCTTGACCCGCCGGAACTGGCCCTGGGCGCACTCCATGCCGGCCGCGGCCCAGCGCAGCGCCAGCTGGCCGTCACGCCAGCGCTTCACGTTGGCCGCGTGCTCGCGGATGATCTCGATCATCGACTCGACCGGGTTGGTGGAGAACACCGTCTTGAGCAGCGCCCCGGTGGCACCGAGCTTGGTGACCGTCAACGTCTCCTCCAGCCCTTCACGCAAGCTGGCGGCCGCACCCGGATGCTTGCGCTGTCACGCCTTGGCCAGCGCTTCTAGCTCGTGGCGGGCCTCGGCGACGTGCTCGTTCGCCCAGGCGCCGCGTCGCTTGCGGCGCACCCAGGCGTGCTGGGCCTGCGGCAGGTGATCGAGGACACTGCGTTCCTTGTGCAAGCGACACCTGCCGATCAGCGCCTGGTCGCCGAACACCGCCGGGATCGCCGAGGACAGCGCCTTGGAGCCGTCCACGACGAACAGCAGCCCTCTGGAGGCGTCCAGGCCGCGCTCGGCGAGATCGGCCAGCAGCCGGCGCACCAGCGTGGCGTTCTCGGTGGTGCCCTCGACCACGGCCAGTGGCACCTTGCGCCCATCGACGGTCACCCTGAGCGCAGCGACCAGCTGGTGCTCACCGAAGGTGAACCCGTCGATGTAGACGATCACCCAGCGCTGCTCGTCCAGCTGGGCGGAGAGCAGCTGCTCGAGCCGCCGGGTGGTCGCGGCCACGAACGCGTGCGACACGCTGGACTTCGAGGCGGCCTTGGCGGCCGCGTCGCCTACTGGCTCGAGCGCGGCCGGATACCGGCGGGAGGACAGCCCGGCCAGCATCGCGCCGACCATGTGCTCGCCCAGCAGGCCGCTCGCCTTGGCGGTCTCGTAGGTCGCCAGCGGCGCCTCGCCCTCGTCGTTGGCGGTGCGCACCCGCCGCCGGGTGACGTCGACCTTGCGGCCTCCCAGGGTGACCGAGCCGTCCTCGGTGCCGTGCCGGTAGAACCGGCGGTCAGGGTTGTGCTTGCCCTTCGGACCGGCCAGCTCGGCGACCTCGGCAGCCATCAGCTCGTCCAGCACCTGAAGACCGATCGCCACCGAGGCGGCCATCACCCCCTGGCGCAGCTGCGATGCGAACCGGACGACATAGCCGTCCACCTTCTCCGCCAGCGGACCCGGCCACCCCACCAACTCGTCGCAAGCCCCCGTCTCCGGCGGCTCGGCCACCGACCGCAGCAACCGCTCGCGGCCCGCGTCACGCGTGCGCTTCCCTGTCATCGGCGGTCCTCCTCATCTTGACTTCGCGGTCTCTCGAGCCCGCCATCTGGCCGGCTCGAGGTGGAGGACCGCCACCTCAACGTCCAGGAGACCCGGGACAACCTCGGGGCCCCGAGGAGGACCACGAGGTGGCAGAGCAGCGGCTCGGGGTGGCAGCCAACGCTCCGGGCTGGTTCGCCGCAGCGATGGCGTCGCTTTCGGACGTGGACGCCGTGCAGGTCGACGGCGTCGAGATCGCCACGTTGGCGTGGGGTGATGTGCGCCACCCGACCCTCGTGCTCGTGCACGGTGGCGCATCGCATGCTCGCTGGTGGGCCGCCCTCGCGCCGTTGCTGGCTCGCTCCTACCGGGTTGTCGCCGTCGACCTGTCCGGTCATGGCGACAGTGGTTGGCGCCGGAGGTACCGCGCCGAGCAGTGGGCGGACGAGGTGCTGGCCGCTGCCGCGCGCGCCGGAGGCGTGGGGCCGCCGACGATGATCGACCACTCGATGGGCGGGTTCGTCACGATCGTGCTGGCGGCGAACCACGGGGCCGAACCGGCGGGCGCGATCATTCTGGACACCCCCGTGCAACGGCCCGATCCGGAGTCCGAGGAGGGCCGCGTCGGCGGGATGTTCCGCGCGCCCAAGACCTACCCGGACCCGGAGACGGCCGTCGGCCACTTCCACCTTGTGCCCCCGCAGCCGTGCGTGAACACCTGGCTGCTCGACCAGATCGCCAGGAGCGGCCTGCGTCCGGTCGACGGTGGCTGGAGCTGGACGTTCGACCCGCAGGCCTTCACCGCCCGGGACGGGCCGTCGCGGCCGAGCGACTTCTCGACGCAGCTCGGCCGCGTGGGCTGCTGTGTTGCGGTGGTCAACGGTGAGCGTTCCGCCATCGTCGATACGGACGTCCGCGACGCCCCGCCGATGACGGTCACAGGCGGCGGAGCCAGACGTGTTCGACCCCGTGGTCCGGGCCCTTGCGCAGGATCAGGTCAGCGCGGTTGCGGGTCGGTAGCACGTTCTCGATGAGGTTGCGGCCGTTGATCCGCTCCCAGATGTCGTGGGCGACGCGGTCGGCTTCCTCGTCGCTGAGGTCGGCGTAGCGGTGAAAGTAGGACCGCGGATCCTGGAAGGCGGTGTCGCGCAGTCGACGGAATCGCTCCACGTACCACCGGGTGACGTCTCGCTCGTCGGCATCCACGTAGACCGAGAAGTCGAAGAAGTCCGAGACGAACACCCGCCGGTCATCGCTCGCCGCCGATTGGAGGACGTTCAGGCCCTCGATGATGAGCACGTCCGGCTGGCGAACGACGATGCGCTCGTCGGGGATGATGTCGTAGGCCAGGTGGGAGTAGACGGGGGCGGTCACCTCCGGAAGCCCCGCCTTGACCTCGCCGACGAACCGCACCAGCGCGGCCGTGTCGTAGGACTCCGGGAACCCCTTGCGCTCCATGAGGCCCCGGCGTTCGAGCTCCGCGTTGGGATGCAGGAACCCGTCGGTCGGCACCAGCGTGACCTCCGGATGGTCCGGCCAACGCGACAGCAGCGCCCGCAGGATCCGTGAGGTCGTGGACTTGCCGACCGCGACCGACCCGGCGACGCCGATGACGAACGGCACCTTCGCGGTCAGCGACCCCAGGAACGTGTCCGTCGCACGGTGGAGTTCCTGCGTCGCGGCCACGTAGAGGTTCAGTAGCCGCGACAGCGGCAGGTACACCTCGGCGACCTCGTCGAGCGACACCTCCTCGTTGAGCCCTCGCAGCTGGGCGAGGTCCTCCTCCGTGAGGCTCAGGGGCGTGGCCGACCGCAACGCGGCCCACTCCGACCGGGCCAACGGCAGCCAGGGAGAGGGATCGAGGTGAGGTTGCACAGGGAGCGTCCGTTCGAGGGCTGCCGCAGCCTAATGGGGGTGGCCGGCGGCCAACGTCGCGGGCGGGAGCGGCTGCCGCTCGGTGGCCGGAGGTCGAGCATCCCCTCCGGCGACGCCGTTCCGGGAGGACGTCCCACCGTCCGACCCCCTGGGTGCGCACGTAGCGAGCACGGCGCGCCTCGATGGGCGACACTGCGACCTCGCTGCTGGCCGCCGTGACCGGAGACCGCCCCCGACCGTGCAACGTCACTCGCTCCCGTTGCTGTGGCAGCGTCTGCTCGCAGGCGCCACGGTGCTGCTCGCGGTGCCGATCCTGGTCGCGATCGGCGCCGTCGCGGACGAGCAGCCGATCGTCGAGGGTGAACCCGCCCCCCGGACGGTGTTCACCGAGGAGCAGGTGCGCATCGTCGACGATGCCGCTACCGACACCGCCCGCCGTACCGCTGCCGAGACGGTCGAGCCCGTCGAGGTCTTCGATCGTGAGGCGCAGACGGCCATCGTCAGCGACGTCCGCGAGGTGTTCCGGGCCACCTGGGAGGTGCGGGAGCCGTCGACCGGCGGGCTCGACGGCACTTCGGACGAGTCGGAACGGGCACCGTCGGCATCGCAGCAGCGCCAGGAACTGGCCGCGCTCCAACCCGAGCTCGGCGACGACCTGACCGCTGAACTCGTGGCCCTCAGCGACGGGGAACTGGAGGTCGTCGAGCAGGAGACGATCTCCATCGCGCAGGAGCTGGCGCGCCAGCGGGTCAGCGAGGAGCAGCTCGACGCGGAACTGGCCGAGACGCTGCCTGTGGAGCTGGGTCTGCGCTCCCTGCCGGGCGACAGCGACGAGGAGATCGTCGTCCCGTTACTCGAACGGCTGATGCGGCCGACGGTGACGGTCGACCCGGACGCGACGGCGGCCGCTCGGGAGCGAGCGGCCGAGTCGGTGGACGACGTCGCCGAGGTCTGGCGACCCGGCGAAGCGATCGTGCGCGAGGGCGAGATCGTCGGACCTCTCGCGTTCGAAGCGATCGAGGAGCTCGGGCTGGTCGGCGGTTCGCCGGTCCGCGCCTGGCTGCGTGCCCTGGCGGCGATGGCGATCGTGACCGGGGTCATCGCCATCTACCTGGCCCGGATGCAACCGCGGGTGTGGGTCAGCGGGAAGAAGCTGATCCTGCTCGCCCTGCTCGTGACGGCCTACGCCGGGCTGGTGGTCGGCTCCTCGATGCTGGTCGATGCGACGTCATCGGGGTGGCTGTTCGCCGTCCCGGCGGGGGCGTTGGCCATGCTGGTCGCACTGCTGATCCATCCGGTGATCGGGATCGCGACGATGCTGCCGGCGGCGGTCCTGGTGCTGCTGGTGACCCCGCAAGCGGCCCCGGTGGCACTGTTCGCGGCCATGGCGGTCCTGATCAGCGTCCCGCTGACCACGCAGATCTCCAAGCGCGCCGACCTGCGTTCCGCGACGTTGCGCGCCGGGCTGTCCTATCCGATCCTCGCGGCCGGGGTCGTGGCCGTCTTCGGCCCCCGCGACGAACTGCTGGTGGTGCTGGCCGCCGGCGCGATCAACGGGCTGATCACCGCGGTCGCCGTGCAGGGAGCGATGCCGTTCCTCGAGACCCTCTTCCGGCTCCCGACCGTCACCGCGCTGCTCGACCTGGCCGACCGCAACCACCCGCTCCTGCGGGAACTCGAGGCCAAGGCACTCGGTTCGTACAACCACTCCGTGATGGTTGCCTCGCTGACCGAGCGGGCATGTCGCACCGTTGGTGCGGATCCGCTGCTCGGCAGCGTCGCGGCGCTCTACCACGACATCGGCAAGGTGCGCCAGCCCCACTTCTTCATCGAGAACCAGCAGGGGATCGCCAACCCGCACGACGATCTCGAGCCGGAGGTCTCGGCCGTCATCATCCAGAACCACGTCATCGATGGCGTGGAGATGGCGTCGACGCACAAGCTGCCGCCGGAGGTGGTCGCCTGCATCGGCAGCCACCACGGGACGATGGTCGTCAGCTACTTCTACGACAAGGCGGTGCGTGCCTCGGGCGGCGATCGCGATGTCGTCGATGAGGACACCTTCCGCTACAAGGGCCACAAGCCACGGAGCAAGGAGGCCGCCATCCTGCTGCTCGCCGACTGCTCGGAGGCGACCACACGGTCGATGGCGATGACCCGGGGCACACTGCCGCGCGAGGAGATCGAGTCGACCGTCGACCGACTGCTGCAGGAGCGGGTCGAGGACGGACAGTTCGACGACTCGGACCTGACGTTCCGTGAGCTCGGCGCGGCCCGGGACACGATCATCGAGTCGCTGGTCGGCATCTACCACCCGCGCATCGCCTACCCCGCGGCAGCGAGCGACGGCGGCCCAGCGTCGGCCGAGGATCCAGCGTTGCCGGTGGGCGGCGCCGGTGGCGCATCCGACGACCGGTCCGATCCGGGCTCGCCGGACGTGGACGCGCACGAACCCACCGGACCTCGCCCCTGACCGTCCTCGGTCGGCCCAAGGTCAAGGTGGTGGGTCCTGTCCGAGCGCGAAGCCCGCGTCCAGCGTCTCGTCGGAGTAGGAGCGGAACGCGATGACGGTCTCGGAGCCGACGATCCCGACGACCTTGCCGATCCGCCCGGTGACCACGTCCGCGAGATCCTCGTTGTGGGCCACGCGGACCTTGACGATCAGGTCGTACCGGCCGGTCACCGAGTACACCTCGGTGACCCCGTCGAGGTCGCACAGCGCTTCGGCGACCTCCGGGACGCGGTCGACGTCGACGTCGAGGAGCACGAAGGCGGTGATCACGGTGGACCTTTCGTCACGGACCGGTCCGCACGCTACTCGGCGCTCGCGGGGCGGGCCGTCGTGACTCGCGAACCCACCGGCCTCGTGACCGAGGTCCTCGCCGTGGTCGCAGCGACCCGCCCTGGTGAGATCCTGACCTACGGCGAGGTTGCCGTCGAGGCGGGGTTCCCGGGCGCTGCACGCGCCGTCGGACGAGCGCTGGCCGAGCACGGCAGCGGCGTGCCGTGGTGGCGCGTGGTCACCGCCACGGGCCGGCTCGTCCCGGGCCACGAGGAGGAGCACGCCACCCGCCTCCGTGCCGAGGGGGTACCGTGTGAGGGTGGAGGGGTCCGCCGCCCGGCACGTTGACCACGGACCCCGGCCTGGGGTGCGCGCTGAACGCCCTCGGCCCGTCGCTTGTGCGCGCTCAACGCGCATAGTGGGTGGCGGGGGAGGGCAGTGGCCGACCGGTGCGTTCCAACTAGCGCGGGCGTGGCAGGATGTGCCTGCCCGGTCGTCGTCGCCCACGAGTCCCCCGCTCCCGCCCGCCGACGACCGGTGCTTCGTCGCTGCCGAGTTCCCTGTCCGAAGGTCGACACAGAGGGCGCCCGGCTCCGAACCAAACCTACGACGGTGTCGTCAACGGATCCACCCAGGTGGATCGCCGACGCTGGACCGCCGTGTCCGCTCCCCGCCGTCACGAGGAGGCCAGGTGAACCCGACCGATCTCCCGACCGCCGAGGTCGCTGTCGAAGAGTTGCTCGAGCGCTCGAACGAGCGCGGTTACGTGCTGCTCTCCGAGCTCCAAGAGCTCTACGTCCCCGAGCTCCACGGTGAGCACTGGGTCGACGATGCGATCGTCACCGCCACCGACCAGGGCATGCAGATCATCGACGACGTCGCCGATGACGCTCCTGAGGAGGTCGCTGCTGCCGACACGTCGGCCGCTCTGACCACCGACCTGGTCCGTCAGTACCTCAACGACGCGGGACGTCACGAGCTGCTGACCAAGGAGGACGAGGCCGACCTCGCCAAGCGTTACCAGGCCGGCCTGGCCGCCGACGTGATGCTCAAGGAGCTTGGCTCCAACGTGACGCGCTCGAAGAAGGCGCGGTTGCGTTCGATCAGCCGTGACGGTGAGCGCGCCAAGGAGGTCATGGTGCAGGCCAACCTGCGCCTGGTCGTCCCGCAGGCGCGCAAGTTCTCCGGACGTGACCTCGACTTCATCGTGCTCATCCAGGAAGGCAACCTCGGGTTGCTCCGAGCCGTGGAGAAGTTCGACCACACCAAGGGCTACAAGTTCTCGACCTACGCCGTGTGGTGGATCCGTCAGGCGCTGCAGCGCGGTGTGGCCAGCAAGGGTCGCACGATCCGCGTGCCGGCCCACGTGTGGGAGCTGTACGGCAAGCTCCGGGCGGCTGAGCTCCGGCTGCGCCAGCAGAAGGGCGGCGACCCGAGCGACGATGAGGTCGCCGAGGAGGTCGGACTCACCGGTGACCGCGTCCGCGAGGTGCGTGACGCGATGCAGGAGTTGGTCAGCCTCGATCGGCCCATCGGCGAGGACGGCGACGCCACCATGGGCGATCTGATCGCCGACTCCGAGCAGATCGACCCGGCCGAGACGGCCCTCGAGGGCGACGCACTCAGCCAGATCGACGCGGCCCTGCAGGCCCTCGACGACCGCGAGCGCATCATCCTGGTGCTGCGGTTCGGTCTCGGTGGTCAGGAACCGCAGACGCTCGAGGAGATCGGGGAGCACTTCGGGCTCACCCGCGAGCGGATCCGGCAGATGCAGAACCGGGCGTTGGCGAAGCTCCGCCACCCCTCGCGTGCCCACAACCTCTCCGGCCTGCTCGACGTGCTTGACCGCGCCGCGTAGGACCCGGGACCGATCGAACCACCGACGCCCGCCGCGATCGCGGCGGGCGTCGGTGGTTCGGCCCCCGGAAACGGGCTCGTAGCATCCCCATCCCCGGACGACGTTCGAGGAGGGCCTCGTGACCGGCGACCTGACGGTGATCCATCGACGGCTGCTGGCGTTCGTCGGCATCCTGCTCGCCGCGACCCTGGTCGGCATGGTCGTCCTCTGGCCGGCCAGCGAACGGCTCCCGGAAGGTGACACCGAGCCCCTCGAGGACCTCGTGGCGGGCGAGGTGGTCGGGATCACGATCGTCGAGGGAGAAGCCGACCCCGACGTCGGCATCTCGGGCGACCGTGCGGAACTGGCCGTCGAGCTGTTGGACGGGCCCGATGAGGGCCAGGTCGCCGATCTCTCGATCGACGTGGACGGCTTCCCCGCGGTCGAGGTCGGCGATCGGGTCGCCCTCGATCGCACCGTCGACGGCGACGGAGAGGAGCAGTACTTCCTGACCGACTTCCAGCGGACGCCGACGCTGTGGCTGCTCGCGCTCATCTTCGTCGGAGCGGTGCTGCTGATCTCCCGCTGGCAGGGGTTGCGGGCGCTGGTCGGACTGGCCCTGTCCCTGGCGGTGGTCGTGCTGTTCATCGTGCCGGCGATCGTGGCCGGCTCGAGCCCGCCACTGGTCGCCCTGGTGGGTGCCGTCGCGGTGATGATCGTGACCCTCTACCTCACGCATGGGCTCAGCGAGATGACGACGGCGGCGGTCGTGGGGACCTCCGCGGCGCTGGCGCTGACCGTGGCGCTGGGCACGTTCTTCGTCGACCGGGCCCGCATCACCGGGTTCGCGTCCGATGACGCGGTCTTCGCTCGGTTCGCGATCGACGGGCTCGACCTGCAGGGGTTGGTCCTGGCCGGGCTGATCATCGCGGCTCTGGGTGTGCTCGACGACGTCACCATCAGCCAATCCTCGACCGTGTTCGCGCTCCACGAGACCGACCGGACGCTCGGGTGGGGTCAGCTGTTCGCCCGTGCGATGACCGTCGGCCGCGACCACATCGCGTCGGTGATCAACACCCTGTTCCTGGCCTACACCGGCGCATCGATCGCGCTGCTCCTGCTGTTCTCCACCGGAAGCCTGCCCGTGGGTGAGATCCTCAACTCCGAGGTGCTCGCGGAGGAGCTGGTCAAGACGATCGTCGGCTCGCTCGGGCTGATCATGGCCGTGCCGCTCACGACGGCGCTGGCCGCAGCGGTAGCGGTCGCACGCCCCGACGACGCCCCACCGGTCCGCTTCCACCACGATCATGGGCCTCGGTCGAGGGCGAAGGCCACCCGACCGATCGGGTCCGAGGTGGACACCGAGCGACTCGAAGCGCCGGCGTCCACCTGGGCGGACGAGCTCCGTAGCGCCCGCGAGCACGCCAAACGGGACGACGACGGACCGGACGAGCCGCAGGGCCGCCCCGGAGGAGACGGCCAGTGAGCGCGACGGGCGCGCATGCCGCAGGTCCGATCCGGTGACCGGCGACCCCGTCAGCGAGGGCGAACCGGCGGTGACACGCAGGTGGGGACGCCGGGCTCACCGACCTGCGCTGACGGAACGCTGTGAGGTACGTACCCTCTGCCGACACGCCCGGGACCACCGGGAGCGGAGCGCACGCCGTGGTCGAACGCTGCGGTGACCGGAACGGTAGGGAGGTCGCCGTGGTGGGAGGACCCGATGGTTCGCCCTGGCAGGGGGCGGGCGGAAGCTCCGGACACGGCACGAGCACGGGACGGCATACGTGAGCGACGTGACCCCCATCTCTGAGTTGTTCGAGCGTGGCGCATCCCGCGGCTACGTCCTGCTGTCGGAGCTCCAGGATCTCTTCGATCCGTTGACGCAGCCGGACACCTGGGTGGAGGACACGGCCCAGAGCGCCCGTGACCTCGGGATGCAGGTGCTCGACGACCTCGTCGAGGATGCTGATCGGCCCGAAGCCACGCCGCTGTCGGCCTCGTCCGACTCCGTCCGTCAGTACCTCAACGAGATCGGCCGCACCGAGCTGCTGACGCCGGAGCTCGAGGTCGACCTCGCCAAGCGGTACCAGGCGGGCATCGCGGCCTCAGCGGTCATCGGGTCGGGGGTGAAGCTCACGCCGCGCAAGAAGGCGCAGATGCGCATGATCTCCCGAGGCGGGGAGCGGGCGAAGGACCACATGATCCGGGCGAACCTGCGGCTGGTGGTCTCCGTCGCCCGCAAGTTCCGAGGGCGGGGGGTGGACCTGCTCTCGCTGATCCAGGAAGGCAACCTGGGGCTGATCCGCGGGGTCGAGAAGTTCGATCACACCAAGGGCTACAAGTTCTCGACCTACGCGACCTGGTGGATCCGTCAGGCGCTGCAGCGCGGTCTGGCCAACACCGGCCGCACCGTCCGTTTGCCGGTCCACGTCCACGAGCTGATGGGCAAGGTCCGCTACGCGGAGTTCGCGCTGCTGCAGCAGCTCGGACGCGAGCCCAGCGAGCACGAGATCGCCGCGGAGCTCGGTCTGCCGGTCGATCGCCTGCGTGAGGTGCAGCTGGCTGCGCAGGACGTCGCCAGCCTCGACAAGCCGATCGGCGAGGACGGCGATGCCACGATGGGCGAACTGGTCGCCGACGAGGACGCGATCGACCCGGAAGGCTCGGCGACCGCCGTGCTGTCCAAGCACGAGGTCGAGCGGGCGCTGTCCGCACTGACCGACCGGGAGCGCACCGTCCTGATGCTGCGCTACGGCCTGGTCGACGGCGAGGAGCACACCCTCGAGGACATCGGCGCGCAGTTCGGCCTCACCCGTGAGCGGATCCGCCAGATCGAGAAGAAGACGCTCACCAAGCTGCGACACCCCTCCCGAGGCTTCCAGCTGCGGGGGCTGCTCGACTCCGTTGACGCGCCCAACTGAGCGCGGACACGGCGACACCCCGGTGCGCCGGAGGGTGGCGTCAGCACGGCTGCAACGGATGGCGCTCGCGGCCGTGGCTGCGCTCGTGCTGGGCGCCTGTGCCGCGGACGGTCCGGACAAGGCCTGGACCTCGTCGCCGATCTCGGGGGAGCAGCCCGGCGCGCTCGCCACGGCCGACGATCCCGGGACGACCGCGGGAGACGACCCGGGCGACCGGGTGGATCGAGCCGAGCCGGGCAGGCCGCTCGACGGCGACGACGGGCAGGATGCGCCCGAACCACCCGAGAGCCGGGACGCCGTCCGCTCGATGGCGCAGGACCTACTCGACGGGCTCCTGTCGGAGACCGATGCCGGCCCGGACGCCTTCGGGGTCCTGGTCGTCGACGAGCACGGCCGGGAGATCGTCGCCCACGCCCCCGACGCGGCGCGGATCCCAGCATCGACCCTGAAGATCGTGACCGGAGCTGCGGCGTTGCGGACCTTCGGGCCGAACGCCACCTTCAGCACCTGGGCCGAGGCGAGCGGCCCGATCGCCGAGGACGGGACGCTCGAGGGTGATCTGGCGGTCGTCGGTGACGGCGACCCGGTGCTCGCGACCCCCGAGTACGGCCGGTTCGTCTACCCGGCGCGGCCACGGACGCCACTCGAGGACCTCGCTGACGGCATCGTCGACACCGGGGTGCGGCACATCGACGGCGACGTGCTCGCCGTCACCGACCGGTTCGAAGGTCCGCGGACGGCTACGGGGTGGCCGGACCGCTACTTCTCGTCGTTCGATGCCCGGCACACCGACGGGCTCACCGTTGACGCGGGGCTGGAGACGATCATCGTCTGGCCCGAGCCGGACGATGCCGATGTCGACGACGACGCCGACGGCGACGCGGCCGACGACGACGCGGCTCAAGACGACGCGGCCGACGACGACGAGGAGCTCGATCTCGACGAGCTCGACCCGTTCGATCCGCCCGAGGACCTCGAGCCGACCGCCCGCGTCGAGCACGTCGAGGTGCCGGCGCACCACCTCGTCGACGAGCTCGTCCGGTTGCTGGACGACCGCGGGGTCACCGTCGGCGGGTCGACCGGGCTCACCGACACGCGGCCCCAGCCGGTCGGCCGGATCGCGCACGTCGACAGTCCGCCGATGTCGGACCTGCTGGCGTTCACCCTGCAACGAAGCGACAACCACCTCGCCGAGGGGTTGTTCACCGCGGTCGGGCGGCAGCGGACCGGCGTCGGGTCGTTCGGTTCGGGCAACCGGGCGCTGCGGCAGTCCCTGGATCGCTGGGGCATCGACCATCGGTCGGCGCGGTTCGCGGACGGATCCGGTCTGTCGCGTGAGGACCGTGCGTCAGCTCGGCTCCTGGTCGACGTCGAGCGAGCGATGTACGGCTCGAGGCACGTCGGTACGTGGAAGCGGTCGATGGCCATCACCGGCGAGTCCGGGACGCTGCGCAACCGGCTACGCGGGACGATCGCCGACGGACGGTTCGCCGGCAAGACCGGCACGTTGCGCGACACCAGCGGCCTGGTCGGCACCGTCGAGGGCTCCGGCGGGCAGCGCTACCACCTCGCGGTCCTCGCCAACGACGCCGGGGAGGGTCGGTGGCTCGCCCGTTCGATGACCGATGAGCTGATCCAGCTGCTGACCGCCGACCTCGACGGCTGCTCGGTGAGCTTCAGCGACGGCGACCCGGGCGCGCTGGGCCAACCGCCGCTCGACCTGGCCTGCTGAGGCGCTTGTGCCGCGCGCTCGGCGCGGTGCGGGGCCAAGCCGTCGTGCCAGGTAGCGTCCTCCCGTCGGGGGGACCGGTTGCGAGGAACCAGGATTTGGACGTGGCCCAGCACGGATCGGACCTGACCATCATCGGTGCCGGGCCGTCCGGCCTCTACGCGGCCTACTACGCCGGGTTCCGCGGGCTGTCCACGGTCCTGATCGACTCGCTGCCCGAGCCCGGCGGACAGGTCGCCGCGCTGTACCCGGAGAAGCTCATCTTCGATGTGGCGGGCTTCCCGGCCGTCCGAGGCCAGGAACTGGTCGAGCGCTGTGTCGAGCAGGCCGCCCAGTACGACCCGACCTACCTGCTGAACAACCGGGCCGAGAGGCTCGAGACGCTGGACGACGGCACCTTCGAGATCCGCACCCACCGCGGCGAGGTGGTGCACAGCAAGGCGGTGAGCATCACCGGCGGGATCGGGACGTTCAGCCCCCGGCCGATGCCGGATGCGGAGGAGTACGAGGGGCGTGGCCTGGTGTACTTCGTCCGGGAACTCGACACGATGCGCGACCAGGACGTGTTGATCGTCGGCGGTGGCGACTCCGCGGTCGACTGGGCGCTCAACCTCGAGGGCATCGCTCGCTCGATCACCCTGATCCATCGACGTGACCGGTTCCGTGCACACGAGGACTCGGTGAAGCGGCTCTACGCCTCCTCGGTCCGTGTCATGGTGTTCACCGAGGTGGCACACATCATGGGTGAGGACGGCGTCGAGAAGGTCGAGGTGTTCGACAACAAGAGCGACGAGCGCGAGGTGCTCAAGGTCAGTCGCATCATCGCCGCGCTCGGTTTCAACGCCGACCTCGGTCCGCTCAAGGCCTGGGAACTCGGTATCGAGAAACGCCATATCCCGGTCGATACGCGGATGGAGACGGTCCGTGCAGGCGTGTTCGCCGCGGGGGACATCACCGACTACGTCGGCAAGGTCCGGCTCATCTCCGTCGGCTTCGGCGAGGCCGCGACCGCCGTCAACAACGCGGCGGTCCACATCGATCCGGGCGCGAAGGTGTTCCCGGGCCACTCCTCCGGCTGACGGCGCGGCCTGGGACGGAGGACGGCCGGGGCGCGCGCCCGCACACCACGAGCCGTGGTCTCTACAGCGACTCGACCGGGACCACCGGCCGCCTCGGTCCGAACGCGGGCGGGCGGGCCCCCGACGAGGCGAGCAGGCGGACCACCCGGCCGCGGTGCCCCGCGAAGGGAGCGAGCAGCTCGAGCATCCGCGCGTCGTCGGCCCGCGCTTCGCCGGCGAGGTTCCACGCGACGTGGTGCTTGACCGAATCGTCGCCGGCCTCGACGGCGTCGGGGTCGCCGGCCGCCACCCGCCGCAGGTGCGCAGCGGTCCACACGCCCACCCCGACGACCGAGGTCAGCGGATCCGGGCTGGCGGCCTGTGGCTGCTCGACCCCTGCCTGGATGCGGGCGATGGCTCGACAGGCGCTGACGATGCGCCGTGCCCGGGCGCCGTCGATGCCGAGCCGCAGGTAACGGTGGCTCGGGAGCGAGCGCAGCTGGTCGCAGGTCGGCGGGAGGCGCAGGGGGTACGGGCCCGGTGCGGGTGTTCCGTGCGCCCGAACGAGGCGCGTCCACGATGCGGCCGCTTCCCGGGCGGTGACCCGCTGGGCGATCACGGTGGGGACCAGCACGTCGCTGGCGAGACCCGAGCGGACCATGCGGAGCCCGGGACGTCGGTGGTGGGCTCTGGCGACGGCGGGATGCCGGGTCGGGTCGAACCCGTCGAGGTGGTCGTGGGCCCCGGTGAGCGCAGGTGCGGTCTCGAGCAGCCACCCCGCGCCGGACCCCCAGGCTCGCGCGACGAACGTGTTCCCGCTCCGGCGTTCGACCGCCAGCGTGCCGGGCCCGTCCGGTGTCCAGGTGGTGCGCGCGAAGGCATCCTCACGCACCCGGATCGTCGGGTCGTGGGCGGAGGCGATCAGTGGCGCCAGGGACCGCGGGAGGTCGACCGGCAGGGGTGAGGTGAACGTTCGCAGGTCGGTGACCTCCCGGGGGAGCGGTGCAGCCGTCCGCTCAGCCTTCGGTAGGGGATGGTCCTGCCCGGCGTTCGAGGTGGAGCAGGACCCGGCGGAGGGTGGCCTCGAGCGCCTCGTGCTCCGCGTCGTCGAGGACGTCGGTGATCTCCCGCAAGGAGGCGACGTGGCGATCCATGGCCTCGTCGACCAGGTCACGTCCCTGGTCGGTGAGGGCGACGCGGATCCGTCGTCGATCGTCCGCGTCCGGTATCCGGTGCACCAGCCCCTCCGTCTCGAGCCGGTCGATGCGGTTGGTCATCGCCGAGGACGACAGCAGCAGCCCCCGGTACAGCTCCGTGGGGGTCAGCTCGTACGGTGGCCCCGAACGTCGTAGCGCCGCGAGGACGTTGACCTCGCCCTCGCTGACGCCGAGTTCGTCGTGCGTCGGTGCGACGTGCTGCTCCACGTAGCGCTGTAGCCGCACCACCCGCGCCGAGATGCGCAAGGGGCGGGTGTCGAGCTCGGGACGCTGCTGCGCCCACTGCTCGGTGAGGTGGTCGACGTGATCGGGTTCCATCGCAGGCCGAGCGTAGTGCTCCCCAAGGTGGCCGCATGTCCACCGTCGTGCGAGGTCGAACGGCGCGCCCCGGTGGTGATCAGAACAGCGCGTCCTGGACCACGTCGGCGGGATCCGGGGGGAGCCGGCGGGCGCGGGTGGCGATCCGGGACGCCTCGTCCGACGGCTCGTTGGAGGACGCCGCCTGCGGGTGCGCCCCTTCGTGGTCCGGAGGCGGTTCCGCTGGCGGCTCGGGCATCGGTGGCGGCGGTTGGAGCACTGAGCGGCGGAAGCGACGAGCGGCACCGGGCAGCTCGAGGGAGCCGAGCGTGGCATCGACACGGTCGGGATCGACCGCCGGCACCTGATCGATGTCGACCGGGACGGCCGGTAACGGCGCCATCAGCAGCAGGTTGCGCTCCACCGCTTCGCGCCCGGCACGAAGCGCAGCTTCGACCTTGGGTGGCAGGTCGTGGAGGGCGGCGTAGATGCCGCTGATGCTGCCGTGGTCCTGCAGCAGCCGCGACGCGGTCTTCGGCCCGATGCCCGACGCACCCGCCAGCCCGTCCGACGGGTCGCCCCGGAGGGCCGCGAACTCCGTGTAGTGCTCGGGTGCGATCCCGTA
The DNA here is from genome assembly GCA_007121785.1 of Nitriliruptoraceae bacterium. Lineage (GTDB taxonomy): Bacteria > Actinomycetota > Nitriliruptoria > Nitriliruptorales > Nitriliruptoraceae > SKTG01. The sequence continues at coordinate 11,385 of SKJX01000071.1, read as the reverse complement.
CCGCTGCTGCACGGCCTGGACGTCCTCCACCTCGAGGTCGGCGAAGCGCGCGCGGGGACGCAGCAACCGCGTGGTGTCCGACACCAGCGCGGTGAGGTCGCGGTCGGAGCTGAGCACGTCGCACGTCCAGGCGCGGTGCTCACACGCATCGGCGACGGCAGCGAGGACGTCGTCGGCCTCCGCGCCATCGTGTTCCATGACGGCGAAACCGCAGGCATCCAGGTCGGTGCGCAGCCGTCGCAGCGCGTCGCGGAGCGGCTCCGGTGTCGGTGGCCGGGTCGCCTTGTACTCCGGGTACTCCAGCTTGCGGCGGTTGGTCGGGTGGTCGAACCCCACCACGACACCGTCGTACGGCCCGTATCGCCACGCGGTCGCCAGCATCGAGACGACCGAGCCGGTGGTCAGCGGACGCCGGTCGCCCTCCTCGGTCGCGTCACGTGACGAGTGCCAGGCGCGGTGACCGAGCGAGTTGCCGTCGACGGCCAGCAGGCGGGTCACACGTGCCCTCTCGGTCGCGCAAGCGGACGGTGGATCAGCGCTGGACCGTAGCCCGTCGCCGGCCGCGTCGCGGGCGCTCGTGCCCGTCCACGGCCGGTGCGTGCGTTCGGCGTCCGAGCACCTCGGTAGCCTCTCCCCGCAGCGCGCCGATCCGTGCACCTGCGGTGCGCTCGACGTCCCAGACCCGACCCCGATCGGGGAAGCCCATGGCCGCTCCCGTGCTCCGTGCGCTCGTCACCGGTGCGTCCGCCGGCCTCGGTGCCGCCTTCGCGTCGACGCTGGCGGGCCGGGGCGTCGACCTGGTCCTGGTCGCCCGTCGCGAGGATCGGCTTCGCGCGCTCGCCGACGACCTCCCGGTCGATGTCGAGGTCCTGCCCGCCGACCTCACCGACCGTGATCAGCTGGCTACGGTGGAGACTCGCCTGGCGGCCGACACCGACCCGGTCGACCTGCTGGTCAACGACGCAGGGTTCGGTGCCTACGGCCCGGTCGCCGGCAGTGACCCCGATCGGGCGACGGCGATGATCGACGTGAACGTGGGTGCCCTGACCCGGCTGACCCACGCGGTGCTGCCGCAGTTGGTCGAGCGGCAGGTCGGCGGGGTGATCAACGTCGGGTCGACCGCGGGCTTCCAGCCCGGTCCGAACGGCGCGGTCTACGGCGCCACCAAGGCGTACGTCCGCTGGTTCACCGAAGCGCTCCACGTCGAACTCGCCGACGAGGACGTCCATGCGCTGCTGCTCGCACCCGGGGTGACCACCACGGAGTTCCAGTCGGTCGCCGAGGTACCGGACGGCGCGGTCCCGGGACCGCTGATGATGGCCCCGGACACCGTGGTGGACGCTGCGCTCCGGGCGTTCTCCCGCGGGGATGCCGTCTGCGTCCCGGGCGTGGCCAACCGGGCGGCGGCGATCGGTTCGCAGGTCGTCCCCAGCGCGGTCACGCGGCGCATCTCGGGCCTGGTCCACCGACGGTTCGCCGGCCGATGAGCGACGCGAGGTCCGGCCCGACCGACGGGCGCACGACGGAACCCGGCGCTGGCCCCGGGCCCGGGGGCGACGATGGCGTCGCGATGCGCACGCTGGTGATCGGCGGGTTGCCGCTGCTCGTCGCCGTCGTCGGGGACCATGGTCGGGGTCCCCGGCTGTGGTCCACGCTGCACGAGGCCGGGTTGCTGGAGCTGCCGGCGTTCATCGGCTTCGACCTCCCAAGAGGGGCGCGGGTCGGGTTCTCGCTGGACGGCGACGAGCTCAAGCTCAAGGACGAGAGCGATGACACGCTCCTGCGTGCGCCCCGCCCCGGGCTCGATGACGGGTGGGTGGAGGCGGCCCGACGGCTGAAGGGCACGATGACGGTCGTCATCGGCGGCGCGGCACCGGCACCGGATCTGCCGGGACGCGACCTGGCCACCGTCGTGGACGAGCGCGCGCGAGCGGGGTCAGCCATCGGGGCGATCGTCGGCGTCGTCGAGGAGCGTCCGGGGCTGCCGCTGATCTTCTGAGCTGCCCGCTGGATCGTCTGCGCCGTCTGCTCGCGGTGTCGGGGGCGTCAGCGGGTCCGGCTCGACCACCTCGTCGGCGACGACCGGCGCTCGGGCCCGGACCGTCGCCAGGGCGACGCCCAGCAGCACCAGGGGCGCGCCGACGGCGAACAGCGCGGTGGGGAGTTCGCCGAGCAGCAGCCACGCGAGCAGGCCCGCACCAACCGGCTCGCTGAGCACGACGATCGAGACCAGGGTGGCGGGGATCGTCGACAGCAGGGCGTTGAAGACGGTGTGGCCGAGCAGCTGTGGGCCCACCACGATGGCGGCGATCGCCAACCACGTCGGCGCGTCGAAACCGACCAACGGGGTGCCGCTGAGCAGGCACACCGGCAGGAGTGCGATCGCCGCCCAGGCGTACACGCCGCTGGCGTAGACGGTGGTCGGCGTGTCGCGGCGGGCGACCCGGCCGAGCAACAGGTAGGCGGTGACCGCCAGCGCGCTGCCGAACGCCATGACGTCCCCGGTGAGCGCTTCCAGCCCCAGGTCGATGGCCGTGGCGTCGCCGACGCCCACGACGATCGCTCCGGCCATCGTGAGCGCCATGCCGACCCAGGTCCGGCGACCGGTCGGCTCCTTGAGGAACCACCAGCCGCCGAGCGCGACGAACAACGGCGACATGGTCGCCAGCGTCACCGCGGAGGCGACGGTGGTCAGCGCCAACGCGCCCTGGAACAGCCCGAAGTGCAGTCCGAGGGCCAGGCCGGACGCGGCCATCTGCCGGTGCCGCTGGGGGGTCAGCGGCACCCGACGTCGCCGGGCGTTACGGATCGCGAACGGCGCGAGGGCCAACGCGCCGAGGGCCGTTCGCCAGAACGCGACCGCCAGGGCCGGGGCGGCGCCGGCGGGGGAGGTGGTCACGCCCGGATCGTCGCCCATCGCGTAGCGCGCCAGGATCGCCGAGGCGGAGACGGCCAGGATCCCCACCACGAGGCCGAGCGCCACCATGGGACGCGGCAGGGGCGACACGGCGACCTCGGTCGGTTGGCGGGCGCGCCGGCGGGCGGTGCGGGCGGCGGAGCCGGGGAGGGTAACCGCGGGTTCTCGGTTCCCCGGCCCGGCACCGGACCGCGGTCGCCGGGCCTGGAACGCGGTCAGCCACGCAGCTTCTCGTAGCGGTCCAGCACACGACGGACGTACAGCTGGGTCTCGACGATGTCGGGGATGCGCCCGTCGACCCGGCCGGGGCCGGCGTTGTAGGCGGCCAGCGCCAGATCCACGCGCCCGAAGGCGTCCAACTGCGTTCGCAGGTAGCGGGCGCCGCCGTCGAGGTTGGCCAGGGGGTCGGCCGGATCGACGCCGAGCCCGCGGGCGGTGCCGGGCATCAGCTGCGCGAGTCCGAGCGCGCCCGCTGACGACACCGCATCGGGTCGGAACGCCGACTCGGTCCACACCAGCGCGGCCAGGAGGCGCGCGTCGATCCCGTGGCGGGCGGCCGTCGCCTCGATCGCCGCACCCCAACGCTGTCCGCCGTCGCCGAGCCCCACGGCCCACGCCGGCGGTGGCCCGTACGGGTCGAGATCGACGTCGATCGGGACCAGCACCGCCGCGGCGGACAGCTCGAGCTCCGCGACCTGCGCTTCGAGGTCGTCGACGAGCATCGCTCGGGCCTGCTCGTCTGCCTCCAGCGCCGCGAGCGCGGCGGTGCGGTCCCGACGGGTCTGCTCGATCGCCTCGAGGGTGGTGGCGGCCTCGGCTTCCAGGCCGGCGACGTGGCGAGCTTGCGTCGCTGCGGCCTGGCTGGCGTCGACCGCGGCGGTGCGTGCCTCGGCGACCTCGGCGCGCAGCTGAGCGGTGTTGCGGGTGCTGGCACCGCTGCGTTCGACCAGGTCGGCGTCGTCCGCAGCGATCCGCCCCACGGTTTCGAAGGTCACCGCGACCTCGTGCCAGTCGTCGGCGCCTCGCACGCCGCGTAGCAGCAGCTCCGGTTCGGACGTTCGGCCGTGGACGTAGGCGTGTCGAGCTCGCTGCGCCAGTTGGTCACGGTCGGTGTTCCACGACGCCAGCGCATCGTCGAGCGCGGCGTCGGCGGCCAGCAGCGCGTCGGTGGCCTCCTCCTGCTCTGCCGTCCGGCGCTCGTGGAGCTCGGATGCGTCCGTCAGCTCCTCCTGCAGCTGCGCCAGCTCGGTGCTCGCCTCGAGCAGCGCCACGTCCAACGCGGCCACCTCGGCGTCGGTGCGTTGGATCGCGTCCCGGAGGTCGTCGAGGTCGCGGTTCGCGTCGTCGAGCTCCTGCCGGGCACGGTCGAGGTCGCTGATCTCGTCACCGACCGCGACGGGCGCGAGCACGGTCAGGAGCAGGCCGGCGGTCACCACGGCAGCGGTGGCACGATGGGCGACGGCACGGGACACGGGCAGGCTCCGGAGGCACGACGGGTGCTCGGGGACGACGCTCGCCCCTTCTCGAGCATCGGCACCCGCGCCGCGCACCTTCAGCGGATCAGCCCGATCCGTGACCCACCGCCGTCGTCCGGCCCAGCGGTGCGCTGACCGCTCAGCGGTCGGAGACCAGATCGCGCAGGCGGTCGGCGTGCGCCGGGTGGCGGAGCTTGGCGATCACGGTGCGTTCGATCTGACGGATCCGTTCGCGCGTGACCCCGTACAACTCGCCGATCTCCTCGAGCGTGCGGGGTTCCTCGCCGGCCAGGCCGTAGCGCAGCTCCATCACGCCGCGTTCGCGTTCGTGCAGGTCAGCGAGCGTGGCGATGAGCTGCTGCCGTGCGACCTGCGACTCCGCCATCGCCTGTGGGTCGGGTGCATCGTCGTCGCGGACCAGTTCGCCGAGGGTCGTGTCGCCGTCCTCGCCGACGGACCGGTCGAGCGAGGTGATCTCACGGCCGGCCATCCGCAGCTCGCGGAGGCGGTCGATGCTGATGCCGAGGGTGTCGGCGACCTCGTCGTCGGACGGGTCCCGGCCCAGGATCTGCAACAGCTCGAACTCCGTGCGGCGGACCTTCGCCACCAGCTCGTGGACGTGGACCGGTAGGCGGACCGACCGCGCCTTGTTGGCGGTCCCGCGGGTCAGCGCCTGCCGGATCCACCACGTCGCGTACGTCGAGAACTTGTAGCCCTTGGTGTGGTCGAACTTCTCGACCGCACGCATCAGTCCGAGGTTGCCCTCCTGGACCAGTTCGAGCAGCGACAGCCCGCGGCCGAGGTAGCGGCGCGCGACGGAGACCACCAGCCGCAGGTTGGCGGTCACCAGGCGTTCCTGCGCCCGGTCACCATCGACGGTCAGGCGCCGCAGCCGCGCAGCCGTGGCGCCGGTGGCCTGCCCGTTCCCCAGCTGCTTGCTGGCCGCGAGGCTCGCCTGGTAGCGCTTGGCGAGGTCGACCTCCTCCTCCGCGGTGAGCAGCTCGACCCGTCCGATGGCGTTGAGGTACTGCCGGACACCGTCGGTCGTGGACGGTGCGACGACGGCGTCGGCCGGGATCGCCTCGCCATCGGAGAGATCGTCGACCACCTCCAGCCCGCGATCACGTGCGGCACGCGCGACGTCCTCGGCGGCACGCACGGCGCCGCCCGGCTGCCCCTCGAGCTGGTCGTGCAGCTCATCGATCTCGGAGAGCAGGACGTACCCGCGCTCCTCCGCGCGGCTCAACAGCTCCCGAAGACCGCTGCGCTGGACGTACGTATCGCTGGCCAAGCGTGACCTCCCCACGGATCGCGTGCCATCCCTGGCTCCTCCCGGCAACCCGCCGCGCCGCAAGGTAGCGGCCGACCCGGTCCGGCGACGGCCGCCCTCCGCTGCGCGCTGGTGGACGGAAAGCGAGGGCGGCGCAGTGGATCACTCGTCGACCGTGAGTTCCAGCCAGGTGTGCTCGGCCTCGGCCAGCTCTCCCTCCAGCTCCGCGAGCTCCCGCTGGAGCGCCAGCAGCTGGTCCGGGTCCGTCGCGGCATCAGCCATCTCGGTGTGGATCTCGTCGCGCCGGGCGCTGAGCCGATCGACCCGTTGCTCGATCGCCCGGGCCCGCCTGCGGTCCGCCTGGCGCTGACGGTTGCGTTCGGCGGAGCGGTCGGCCCCGGCCGAGCCGTTGGCCGTGGCCGTGGTCGTCTGGCTCGCCGCCGGGGTCATCCCGGCGCTGCGACGACGCCCATCCGCGCCGGCCTGCCGGGCCTGTCTCGCCTGCCGGTAACTGGCCCAGTCGAGGTGCTCGGTGACCTGCCCGTCCTCGACCGCCAGCGTGCGGTCGGTGAGCCGGTCGAGGACGTAGCGGTCGTGCGAGGCCACGATCAACGTGCCGGAGAAGCCGTCGAGGTGGTCCTCGAGCGCCACCAACGTGTCCAGATCGAGGTCGTTGGTCGGCTCGTCGAGCAGCAGGACGTTCGGGGCGGCGATGAGCACGTGGAGCAGCGCGAGCCGGCGCCGCTCACCTCCGGACAGCAGCTCGACCGGGGTCCGCTGCAGCCGTGGCTCGAAGCCGAACCGCTCTGCCAGCTTGCTGGCCGACAACGTCTCGCCGCTGGCCAGCGGCACGTACGGGGCGATGTCGGTGACCGTCTCCAACGCGGTGACCCCGCGCGGCGGGACCCGCGCCTCCTGCTCGTACAACGCCAGCTGGACCGTCCGGCCGAGCGACACCGTCCCGGTGTCCGGAGCGAGCCGCCCCGCCAGCACGTGCAGCAGCGTGGTCTTGCCGCCCCCGTTCGGACCGACGATGCCGACGCGCTCACCGGGTCCGATCCCCAGATCCAGCCCGGCCAACACCGTGTGCTCGCCGCGGGTGACCGTGACCCCCTCCAGTTCCACCACCTCGTCGCCCAAGCGGGTCCGGCCCGTGCCGAGCTCCAGTGGGCGGCTCTCCGGATCGTCCGCCGCAGCCTGCGCGAGCTCCGCGACCTGGTCGACGCGGGCCTTCGGTTTGGTGCCGCGAGCCTTGGGGCGCCGCCGCAACCACGCCGCCTCCTTGACCAACAGGTTCTGGGCGCGCGCGACCGCCTTCTCCCGACGCATCGCCCGTTCGGCCCGCGCCTCGAGCAGCGACGCGTACGAGCCCTCGTGCCAGATCACCTCCGCCGGCTGGTCCGGTGCGGGTGGCTGCAGATCCAGCATGCGCGTGGTCAACCGCTCGAGCACGTACCGATCGTGGGTGACCAGCACGAGCCCGCCGCTCCGGCGACCGAGCTCCCCCTCCAGCCAGTCGATCGCGTCGACGTCGAGGTGGTTGGTCGGCTCGTCGAGCACGAGCAGGTCGCTCGGTGCGAGCAGGGTGCGCGCGAGGGCAACGCGGCGGCGTTGCCCGCCCGACGAGCGGTCCACGGGCAGTTCGGGGTCGACGCCCAGCTCGGCGAGCAGCGCGTCGGCTTCATGGGGCTGGCCGAGAGGATCGCCGGCGAGGGTCGCGTCCCGCGCGGTACCGACCGGCAGGTCGGGATCCTGGGGTAGCCAGCCGACCCGCAACCCCGAGCGGTACACCACGCTGCCACCGTCGGGTTCACGGTCGCCCGCCAGGATCCGCAGCAGCGTCGTCTTGCCGGAGCCGTTCGGGCCGACCACCCCGACGGCGTCCTCGGAGGACAGGCCGAAGGAGGCGTCCGCGAAGAGGGTCCGACCCTCCACGGACGCCGTCACACGGGTCGCGGACAGCAGGTGCACGGCGGGGAAGGGTAGGGCGTGTCACCGGTAGCCTCGCACCGCGTCGGGCGGACGTGGGACGCCCGAGCTGTCCAGGATCCCGCCCTCGGTGTGCCGTCCGGGATCCTCCCCCGACGCCTCACGCTCCCTGCCCCGCACTGCTCGAAGGTCCTGCCCGTGCTCAGCTGCTCCGACGTCGGTGTCACCTTCGGTGGCCGTGAGCTGTTCTCCGGCGTCACGCTGCGGATCCCGCGCGACAACCGCATCGCGCTGGTCGGCGGCAACGGCGCCGGCAAGACCACCCTGCTCAAGGTGCTGCTCGGCGAGCTCGAACCGGATCAGGGCACCGTCACCCGACCGAAGGACCTGCGGGTCGGGTTCCTCCCGCAGGACGTCGTGGATGCCGTCGGGACCTCCGGCAGCGTGCTCGCCCACGTCCTGGAGGGCGCCTCGCACATCACCGCGCTCGAGGACGAGCTCCGTGAACTGGAGACGCGGCTCGCATCCACCTCTGGAGACGAGCAGGAGCAGCTGCTGAGCACCTACGGCTGGGTCCAGGAGCGTTTCCAGTCGCTCGGGGGCTACGAGCTCGAGACCGAGGCGCACCGGGTTCTGGCCGGTCTCGGCTTCGCTCCCGACGACGCCTTCCGTGACACCAGCGAACTGTCCGGAGGCTGGCGGGTCCGGGTCGCCCTGGCGCGGCTGCTGCTGGCCAAGCCGGACGTGCTGGTGCTCGACGAGCCGACCAACCACCTCGACCTCGACACGATCACCTGGCTGGAGGGCAAGCTCCGCGAGTTGCCCGGCGGGCTGCTGCTGGTCAGCCACGACCGGGACTTCATCGACGCGACCGCGGACACGATCATCGAACTGGCGGCCGGTACCGCCACCAGCTACGACGTCCGCACCGGCACGGTCGTCGCGGAGCTGGGTGGGTTCGAGTCGTTCGTGCTGCAGCGCGAGGAGAAGCTCGCCTCCCTGCGCGCGGCGAAGTCGCAGCAGGATCGCATGCTCGCCCAGCAGGAACGGTTCGTCGAGCGGTTCCGCTACAAGGCATCCAAGGCACGTCAGGTGCAGTCGCGGATCAAGCAGCTCGAGAAGGTCGAGCGCATCGAGATCCCGGACGAGAAGACGGTCAAGGCGAAGTTCGCGTTCCCCGATCCGCCACGGGCCGGACGGGTCGTCGCCGAGCTGGAGGGTGTGCGGGTCGCCTACGGCGACACGATGGTGCTCGCCGACGTGGACCTAGTGATCGAGCGCGGCCGCAAGGTCGCGTTGATCGGCCCGAACGGGGCCGGCAAGACGACCCTGCTCCGGTTGCTGACGGGTGAGCTGGCACCCAACGAAGGCACGGTGACCCTCGGCTCCAACGTCTCGGCCGCGGTGGTCGACCAGCACCAGGCGGAGATCATGGATCCCGACCGCACGGTGCTGGCGGAGTTCCGGACGGCGCTGTCCGACCAGCACCGGGCGCTCAACCACCGGTCGATGCTCGGGGCGTTCGGGTTCCCGGGCGATCTCGCCGAGCGCCAGATCGTGGAGCTCTCCGGCGGGGAACGGACGCGGCTGGGGTTGGCGAAGGCGATGGTCTCGCCCGTGAACCTGCTGCTGCTCGACGAGCCGACCAACCACCTCGACCTCGCGTCACGTGACGTGTTGGAGGACGCGATCCGTGCCTACCCCGGCACGGTGCTGTTGATCACCCACGACCGGCACGTGATCCGTTCGTCGGCGGACGCGATCGTCGAGGTGGGTGAGGGTGAGGCCCGCTGGTTCGACGGGTCGTTGGAGGAGCTGCTCCTGCGCCGTGAGCCACCGGTCAGCGCCGGGGTCCAGGGCAGCGCGGAGGTCCGGGCCCGGGCGGGTGCGGGTGGCCAGAAGGGGGACCGCTCGCCCGCGGCGGCGCCGACCTCCCGCCGTCCGCCGCCGGACGGGCGGTCCGACACGGCCACGGCCAGCAAGGGCGGCAAGCGCCAGGCGGCCGAGCGCCGCAACGCGCGGCACCGGGCCACGAAGGATCTCAAGCGCCAGGTGGAGCGCCTCGAGCGCGATCTCGGTCGCGTCGAGGGGGAGGTGGCGGAGCTCAACCGTCGGCTGGCCGACCCGGCGACCTACGAGGACCAGGAACGGGTCCGTGAACTGGTCGACCAGCACGCCCAGGCCAAGGACCGTGCGGCGGAGCTGCTCGCCAGCTGGGAGCAGACGCAGCTGGCGCTCGAGGAAGCCGAGGCGTCAGCCGCGGAGGGCTGAGGTCCCGGCCGTTGGTCGTGCGCTGCCACAGCACCTGGCCATCCGGCCATGGTCAGATTTGGAGCGGATGCTACAGGTTGCCCTAGGATGTGTGCACCCGATGATCAGGAGAGCTCCGTGACCGGCGACGCCTACTACATCGATGGGGTCCGGCTCCCGATCGGACGCGCGAAGGACACCGGGTACTACGCGCACACGCGTGCCGACGACCTGTCGGTCCGGGCGATTCGGGCGCTGCTCGAGCGGCACCCGAGCGTGCCCGGCGAGCGCGTCGACGACGTGGCCTGGGCCGCGACGGCGCAGGTCGGCGACCAGGGGCTCACGCTCGGTCGCTCGCTGGCCATCCTGTCCGGGCTGGGCAACCAGGTGCCCGGCTACGCCATCGACCGGATGTGCGCCGGGGCGCTGACGGCCATCGTCAACGCCGGCAACGCCATCCGTGTCGGTGCGCAGGACCTGGTCCTGGCCGGCGGGGTGGAGCACATGGGCGGCCACCCGATGGCGTCCGAGGTCGATCCCAACCCGAGGTTCCTCTCCGACAAGCTGGTCGATCCCTCCGCGCTGGTGATGGGCACCACCGCGGAGAACCTGCACGACGAGCACCCGAACGTCACCCGTGAACGCGCGGACGAGTTCGCGCTGCTGTCGCAGGAGCGCACCGCCAAGGCGCAGGCCGACGGCATCTTCGCGTCGCACGTGGTGCCGGCGACCGTGCGCTCACCCAACGGCTGGCGCGTGGTCGACGTCGACGAGCACCCGCGGCCGGGCACCACGCCCGAGTCGCTGGCCGAGCTCGAGTCGCCGTTCCGTGCCGGCGGGTACGTCACCGCTGGCAACGCCGCCGGCCTCAACGACGGGGCCGGTGGGGTGCTCCTGGCGTCCGGTGGCGCGGTCGAGGAGTTCGGGCTCAGCCCGAAGATGAAGCTCGTCGACTACGCGTTCGTCGGGGTCGAACCGGAGACGATGGGCTACGGCCCGGTCCCGGCCACCGAACGTCTGCTCGAGCGCACGGGCCTGACGATCGACGACATCGACCTGATCGAGATGAACGAGGCGTTCGCCGTGCAGTGCGTCGCCTTCCTCGACCACTTCGGGCTCCCGCTGGACAGCTCGAAGGTCAACCCCTACGGCGGCGCCATCGCCATGGGGCATCCGCTGGCCTTCTCCGGTGCTCGCCTGGCGATGCAGCTGGCCACCTACCTCGACCGCCACCCGGACGCCCAGCGCGGCATCACCACGATGTGCATCGGGTTGGGCATGGGCGCCGCCGTGCTGTGGGAGCGCGCCTGACCCTCACCTTCCGGGCCCGGCCGGCCCACCTCGGCGAGACCGGCCACCACCTCGACGTCCCGCTCCCCGATCGCTGACCGTGACCGCCCACCACCGCGACGTCCCCCGTCCCTCGAGGAGTCCCCGTGTCCGACGAGACCTTCACCCGGTTCCACCTGACCTACGCCGATCGGCCCGTCGGGCGCATCGCGTTGCTGACGATGGACAACGGCGAGGACCACAACCAGCCGAAC
>SKJX01000089.1 GCA_007121785.1 Nitriliruptoraceae bacterium | reverse complement strand
TGTGGGCCGCCACCACGCCCGGCAGGTGCGCGGCCCGGCCGGCACCGGCGATCAGCACCTGCAGCCCGGCTTCCTTCGCGCCGCTGGCCCACTCGCTGACCGCCGCCGGGTTGCGGTGGGCCGACATCACGTCGAGCGTGTGGGGGATCTCCAGATCACGCAGCTGCTCCGACGCCTTCTCCATGATCGGCAGGTCCGTCTTGGACCCCATCACGATCCCGACACGAGCGGTGCTCACGGTGCTGCCTCCTTGAGGTGTCACGGCCTCGCGCCGGCACATCGGACGGGCGCGGCGCGGCCCACCGGACGGTACTCGCCCGTGGTGAGCAACCGCCGCCACGTCCCCCGCCCGACGCAGCGAACCGCACGTCTCCGGGAGAGCCGCCCTCAGCCGGCCGCCGCCGCGATGTCGGTCCGCCGCTGGAGCCCGTCGAAGCGGATCCGGTCCGCGGCGGCCGTTGCGCTCGTCCGGGCGGCAGACAGGTCCGCACCCGTGGCGGTGACCGCCAGCACACGGCCCCCGGCGGTGACCAGCGCCCCGTCGGCGTCCCGCGCCGTGCCGGCGTGGAACACCTCGACGTCCGGGTCGGTGGCCGCCGCGTCCACGCCGGAGATCGGCTGACCCGTGACGTAGCTGTCCGGGTACCCGCCGGAGGCCAGCACGATCGTGACCGCCGCCGCGTCATGCCAGGTGACCGGCACATCGGCCACCTGCCCGGTCGCAGCGGCCGCGAGCAGGTCGCCGAGGTCGCTGGCCAGCCGAGGCAGGATGGCCTGGGTCTCCGGGTCGCCGAACCGGGCGTTGAACTCCAGCAGTTTCGGGCCGGCCGCGGTCTCGACCAGCCCGGCGTAGAGCAGCCCGCGGTAGGGGGTGCCACGGTCGGCCAACTCGCGCAGCACCGGTCGGACCACCAGGTCGGCGAGGTGGTGCACGTCGGCCAGGCCGAAGCCCGGGACGGGGCAGAACGCGCCCATGCCGCCGGTGTTCGGACCGGCGTCACCGTCGAACGCCCGCTTGTAGTCCTGGGCGGGGGCGAGCAGCACGGCGTCCTCACCGTCGCAGACCGCGAAGACGCTGCGTTCCGGCCCGGCGAGGAACTCCTCCACGACCACCCGGGAGCCGGCATCGCCGAACACCCCGGCGACCAGCGCGTCGTCGACCGCTCGGCGGGCGTCGGCGAGCTCGCCACAGACCACCACGCCCTTGCCGGCCGCGAGCCCGTCGGCTTTGACCACGTACGGCGGGCCGAACCGCTCGAGCGCGGCGTAGGCCGTGTCGGGATCGGTCGCGGCGACCGCCGCGCCGGTCGGTGCGCCGGCCGCCGCCATGACCTCCTTCGCGAAGGCCTTGGAACCCTCGATGTGCGCACCGGCCGCGGTCGGCCCGAACGCCGGGATGCCGCGACGGATCAGCTCGTCGACCACCCCGGCCACCAGCGGCGCCTCCGGCCCGACGACGACGAGGTCGCTGCGCTCGCGCTCGGCGAGCTCGGCCACAGCAACCGGGTCGGTCGGGTCGAGCTGGTGGGTCGGCCCGAGCTCGGCCAGGCCGGGGTTGCCCGGTGCGGAGGCGAGCGCGTCGGTGGACGGGCTGGTCGCCAACCGCCAACCGAGCGCGTGCTCGCGACCACCAGCGCCAACGACTAGCACCCGACGACCCACGTGGCGTCCCTCCGAGGTTGCGATGGAGCGCGGTTGCGATGGAGCGCGGAGCCTACTGCGAGCCGTCACCGCGCCCGATGCCAGCGGCGTTCCTGGAGCCGTGGTCCGGTGCGGCGCCGTCCCTGCGTCCTGGGCGGGTCACGCGTTCGGACCCGCCTCTGCCCCTCGCACCCCAGACCGGTGCGATCTCGACCCGGTGGCGGCCTCAGCCTCCCGGCACGAGCGGAACGTCGCGCCGCACCAGCGTCTGAGAACGCTTCGGCCCCACCGACACCCACGTGATCGGCGCATGCGACAGGTCCTCGATCATGTCGATGTAGTCGCGCGCCTCCTTCGGCAGATCACCGTAGGAGGTCATCTCGGAGATGTCGCCACCCCAGCCCGGCAGTTCCTCGTACACCGGCTCCGCGTGGTGGAAGATCGACTGGTGAGGGGGGAAGTGCTCGTAGCTCTCGCCCTGGTAGCGGTAGGCGGTAGCGACCTTGAGCGTCTCGAACTCACCCAGCACGTCCAGCTTGGTCAGGAACAGGTCCGTGAACCCGTTGACCCGGTTGGCGTAGCGGGCGAGCACCGAGTCGAACCACCCGACCCGGCGGCGGCGACCCGTGGTGGTGCCGTACTCGCCACCGACGTCGGTCATGCGCTCAGCCACGTCATCGAACAGTTCGGTGGGGAACGGACCGGTGCCGACACGGGTGACGTAGGCCTTGGTGATCCCGATGACCCGGTCGACGTGCTTGGGTCCGAGCCCGGCGCCGGTCAACGCACCACCAGCGACCGGGTTCGACGAGGTCACGAACGGGTACGTCCCGTGGTCGAGATCGAGCAGGGTCCCCTGTGCACCCTCGAGGATGATGTGCTGGCCGGCTTCCAACGAGGTGTGGATCAGGTCGGTGGTGTCGGTCAGCAGGGGCTCGAGCCGCTCGGCGTAGCCGAGGTACTCGCGGGCGATCTCCTCGAGGTCCATCGGCAGACGGTTGTAGATCCGCGCCAGCTGCTCGTTCTTGTGCTCGAGCACCGCCTCGAGCTTCTGCCGGAAGATCTTCTCGTCGAACAGGTCCTGGAACCGCAGGCCCACCCGCGACGCCTTGTCGGCGTACGCGGGCCCGATGCCCCGCTTGGTGGTGCCGAGGTTCGCCTTGCCCAACCGACGTTCGATCAGCAGGTCGAGCTCGCGGTGGTAGGGCATGATCAGGTGCGCGTTGCCGGAGACCTTGACCCGCTTGAACGGGTCCAGCCCACGGGCCTCGAGCCCGTCGAGCTCCTCGAGCATCACCTTCGGGTCGATCACGACCCCGTCGGCGATGACCGGCAACACGCTCGGGTAGAGGATCCCGCTGGGGATCAGGTGCAGCTTGAACACCTGATCGCCGACGATGACGGTGTGACCGGCGTTGTTGCCGCCCTGGTAGCGCACGACGAGGTCGGTCGTGTCG
>SKJX01000137.1 GCA_007121785.1 Nitriliruptoraceae bacterium | reverse complement strand
GGAGCGCCGCCGTCGTCGGGGCCGGGAGCGCCGCCGTCGTCGGGATCGGTGGGGACCGAGGTGGCCAGCTGCCAGCGCGCCTTGCCGGGGTCACCGGTGGGTTCGAAGCGCGGATCGTCAGCGAGGGCACGCCGGACGGCCGCGCGGCTGATCCCGTGGCCGCCGGCGGCCCGGACCGCCGCGAGCAGCTCCCGCTCGGAGGCGTCCTGGTCGGCGTCCAGGTGTTCGGCGAGCCGGTCGGCGAGGGTCACCGGGACCTCGACTTGCTCATGCGGGCAACGACAGCTGGCCGTCGGCGTACTCCGCCAGGCCGTCGACCACCAGCCCGTCGGCGACACGCTCGGCCCGGTCGGGGTCGTCCGACCAGCCGATGACGTCCGCGACGCGGCTGAGCTCGACCGGGCCGGTCCGCAACGCCTGGACCAGTCGGCCGCGGGCCTGCCGGTCCGAGCCGTCGAACCGCGGCTGGCGGCCCGAGGTGCCCGCCGAGCCCTCCGCCGGGTCCGGGTCGCGCAGACCCGCGGCCGCCCACCGACAGACCTCGGTGACCGGGCAGCTTGCGCATCGAGGCTGCCGCTTGACGCACACCGTCGCGCCCAGGTCGAGCACGGCCTGGTTCCACTCCCAGCCGCGCCCGGGCGGGACCTGCTGGTCCGCGAGCCGCTGGGCCGGCCTGGGAGCCAACGGTGCACCGGCGACCGCCCGGGCGAGGACGCGGGCCGCGTTGGTGTCGAGGACGCCGTGGTCGCGCTCGTGGGCGAACACCAGCACCGCCCGGGCGGTGTACGGACCGACCCCGGGCAAGGCCAGCAGGCCGTCGAGGTCGTCCGGCAGGACCCCGCCGTGCTCGTCGACGATGCGCTCGGCCGCCCGGTGCAGGTTGACGGCACGGCGGTTGTAGCCCAACCCCTCCCAGGCCGTGACCACCTCCGCGACGGGTGCGGCGGCGCACGCCGCCGGGTCCGGGAACCGCGCCAGGAAGCGCTCGTAGCGGGGGATCACCCGCGAGACCTGGGTCTGCTGGAGCATCAACTCGGAGACCAGGATCCCCCAGGGATCCCGGTGGCGACGCCAGGGCAGGTCGCGGCGGACCTCCTCGGCCCAACGCAGGAGCGAGTCATGGAACGTGGCGGGGGCGACCCCCTCCTCGGCGGTGGATACCACAGCACACCGATCGGTCGGCATCAAGGGCGCGGGCGGACCCACGAAGGCGAGCAGCGGGACCGGTCAGCCGTCGGCCGGCAGCACGTAGATCAGCTGCGCGCGGTCCGCGGGGATCACCAGGTCATGGCCGGCCAGGTGGACGCGGACCACCCCATCGCCGTGAGCGACCTCGGCCCGCTCGCCGGCGACGGTGCCGTGCTCGTGCAGGACGTGCATCACGTGGGCGTCGGCCTGCAGGTGCTCGGAGAGCGAGTGGAACACCACGGGGCCGTCCTCGACCGCGGCGAGCGGCTGCGGCGTGACATCGGCGTCACCGCTGCCGGGGATCGGGTTGCCGTAGGGG
The DNA here is from genome assembly GCA_007121785.1 of Nitriliruptoraceae bacterium. Classification (GTDB taxonomy): domain Bacteria; phylum Actinomycetota; class Nitriliruptoria; order Nitriliruptorales; family Nitriliruptoraceae; genus SKTG01. The sequence goes on along the minus strand of SKJX01000137.1, from coordinate 1,613 downwards.
CTGGTGGTCGGGTTCCCCAGGAACTCGATCAGCCGCTCCTCGACCCGGTCGGAGATGACGTGCTCCCACCGGCAGGCTTCCTCGTGGACGTACTCGTGTTCCAACCCGAGCACGTCGACCAGCAGCCGCTCGGCCAGCCGGTGCTTGCGCATGACGTGCTCCGCACGGTTGCGGCCGTCCTCGGTGAGCACCACCGTGCGGTCCGCGGTCAGCCGCAGCAGGCCCTGCTCCTCGAGCCGTGCGACCCCTTCGGAGATCGAGGGTGCCGACAACCTCAGCCGCTCGGAGAGGCGGGCACGCAGCGCCGGGATCCCCTCCTCCTCGAGTTCGAGGACGGTGCGCAGGTACATCTCCGTGGAGTCGATCAGATCGTGCACCGCATCCCCCTGACTCGTCGCCCAGCAGCATAGCCATCGCCGTGCCAGCTGGATCCGGTCGCACCCCGGACCCGGTCCAGGCCGACACGATTACCCTCTCCGAACCCGCGGGACACCACGTCGACCCCCACGAGGAACGAGGCGACCATGGCAGACACCGCGATCATCGGTGACGGGCCCGCCGGGCTGTCCGCCGCCCTGCTGCTGGCCAAGAACGGCCACACCGCCGTGGTCTTCGGCGGCGACGAGACGCTGATGCACCACGCCCACCTGTACAACTACCTCGGCGTGCCCGACGTCGGCGGCAGCGAGTTCCAGCGGATCGCCCGGGGACAGGCCACCGACGCCGGTGCACGGATCGAAGAGCGCGAGGTCACCGGCATCCGCAAGGACGGCGCGGCCTTCACGGTCAGCACGACCGAAGGCGAGCAGCGGTTCGACCACGTGATCCTGGCGGGCGGGCGGTCCGCGGCCACGCTGGCGACCGAGCTCGACGCAGCAGCCGACGACGGCGCGATACGGGTCGACGGTGACGCGGCGACGACCGTCCCGGGGCTGTACGCCGCCGGTCACCTCGTCCGTCCGGAGCGCAGCCAGGCGATCATCTCCGCTGGCGACGGGGCGAAGGCGGCGCTGGACATCCTGTCGAAGGAAGCCGGCCGCGACGTCCACGACTGGGACACTCCCGGGGGCTGACGCCCCGAACACCGCGGCGCACCGATGGCGGGGGCGGGCCCTGTCGGGCCCGCCCCCGCCATCGCCAGCGCAGACCGTCAGTCGTCGCCGCTGCCGTTGTCGTTGCCGCTGTGGTCGTCACCGTCGCCACCACCGGCCAGCTGCACCGGCGGGGAGTCCGGCGCCTCCGGGGACTCGACGGCACGGAACGTGACGCTGTCGGTGTCCTCGTCCACGTCGGCGACGATCAACTGGCCGTGCTCGAACTCACCGAACAGGATCCGTTCGGAGAGCTTGTCCTCGACCTCGCGCTGGATCGTGCGACGCAACGGCCGGGCACCGAGTTGCGGGTCATAGCCCTTCTCCGCGAGCCAGCCCTTCAGGTTGTCGGTCAGTTCGACGTCCAGTCCCTTGGTCTTCAGCTGACCCTTCACCCGCCGGATCATCAGGTCGACGATCGTCTTGATCTCCGCGTGGCTGAGCGGGTGGAAGACGATGGTGTCGTCGATGCGGTTGAGGAACTCCGGACGGAAGTGCTTCTTGAGCTCCTCGTCCACCTGC
>SKJX01000033.1 GCA_007121785.1 Nitriliruptoraceae bacterium | reverse complement strand
GCCAGCACAACACGTTCACCGGCCGGCTCACGGGATCGATGCTGGACCAGGTCTTCCTCGAAGCCGCGGAACTCGCCGAGGAACCGGACCACTGAGCTCACCGACCGACATCGGCGCGAGCTGGACGCCGGTAGCCGGCCACCTCGCGGCACGGTGTGCGCCCGGAGAGGTCGAGGTGCCCTGGACGCACGGGCGCCGACACGGCAGGCTCGCAGCGAACGGAGGCGGTCCACCGGTCGATGCCGCGTGACCTCGACCCGACGAACCGTCCTGGCACTCCCGTCCTTGCGCTGTCGCTGACCCGTGGAGCAGCACCATGCGATCGACCCGTACCGCTGGCCTGATCCTGATCGCGCTGGGGGTGGCGTTGCTGGTGGCGCTCACCACCGACGTCGGCGGCGAGGCCATCGTCGGCTTCCTCGGGATCGCCTTCCTGGTGGCCTACGCCACCACGCAGGCGTACGGCTACCTGGTCCCCGGCGGCATCCTCACCGGCCTGGGAGCCGGCCTGATCGTGGAGTCGCTGGGCGGCCCGCCCGCGTCGGTCCTGCTCGGGCTCGGTGGCGGGTTCCTCGCGATCGCGCTGATCCACCGGCTCGTCGGGTCAGCCGGCTCGGCCTGGTGGTGGCCGCTGATCCCCGGAGGGGCGCTGACCGTCGTCGGTGTGTCGAACCTTCCCGGGACTCCGAACCTTGCGCGCTACCTCGTCCCGATCGCCCTGATCGCGATCGGAAGCCTGTTGCTGCTCCGCCGCGGGGACGATCAGCGCGACGACGACGGCCTGGACGCGCCGGCCGCCGAAGGCACGACGCCCACGAGCCCGTCCTGAGGTCCGGCGCGGTCCGACCACGCAGCGATCGGGCCGGTGCGGATCTCGCCGTCGGTCGACCTGGACCACCTCGCCGGCCGGTCGTCGTTGCGGGACGCGATCGGTTCCGTCCAGGACGCCCCGGCAGCGGTGTTGGCCGTGGCACGACGACCGTGCCCGTCGCCCGCATGGCGGCGATCCTCGCCGAGGCCCGTGGGGGCCGGTCCGTGGTGATGGACCTGGTACGTGTGACCGGGTTGGACTCCTCGGCGGTGTGAGCCTCCAGAAGGCGGCGCAGCTGGCGCCGCGACATGGCGGCACGATCGTGCTGGCCGGGCTACGCCACGCCATCGTGGAGCACCCGCACCGCAGCGAGCGCCTGGAACTCGAACACGTCGAGGTCCACGACGAACTGGACCGTCGTGTCGACCGGTGCGAGGACCGGTCGCTGGCCGAGCACCTGCGCGGTGCCACCTCGACCATCCCGACGTGAGCCGGGCACCTCAGCCTGCCACGAACCGCCCCACATCCAGCCCTGGACACCAACCCCATGGGGTGCTCGGCCGACGGCGTGGCCCAGACCGAGGCGGTCGTCAGCCAGCCCGGCAGGTCCGCAGGATCGTGCACGCCAGCGCCGCGGCGGCATCCCGCAGTTCGCCGATGTCGACCGACTCGTCGACCGCATGCGCATCGCGGATGTCTCCCGGACCGAACACCACCGTCGGGATCCCACCCAGCCCGAGCGTCAGACCGAGGTCGCAGCCGTACGGCATGCCCCGCAGGTCCCCGGCGCCGCTGCGGACCGCGGCCGCCGCGCCGGCCATGGTCGCGATGATCGGATCGTCCGGGTCGGTCGCGCCCGGGTAGAACTGCCCACCCCACCACTCGACCGTCGGTGGATGGTCCGCCAGCCAGGGGTGGTCCGCCGCGGCGGCCGCGACCGCGTCCGCGAACTGCTGCCGTGCCGCCGCCAGATCCTCCCCCGGCGCGACGCCGTAGCGGCCCTCCCAGCTGACCCAGTCGGCTTCGGACGACGGCCAGTCACCGCCGACGATCCTGCCGCCGCAGATGGCGAACGGCCGCTGCAGCCAGGCGAACAGCTCGTCGACCTGCGCACCGTTGCGTCGTGCCTCGAGGTCGATCACCGACCGGTGCACGTCGTGGAACACCTCGATCGCGCTGACGCCTTCCTCGCGCAGGCAGCCGTGCGCCGCCTTCCCGGGCACCGTGATCCGCCACGACAGGGCACCCGCCACCGCCGGGACGACGCTCAGTTCGGTGGGTTCCGGGATCACGCAGGCATCCGCCCGCACCCCGTGCTCCAGCAGGGCCAGGGTGCCGCTGCCGCCGTCCTCCTCGCCGGCCACCGAGGCGATCACCACCTCGCCGGCCAGTCGCACCCCGGCCGCGCGGATCGCTTCGACCGCATGGATCGCCGCCGCCAGCCCGCCCTTCATGTCACACGCGCCACGCCCGAACAGCCGCCCGTCGCGCACCGTCGGCGCGAACGGCGGATCGGTCCACGCGTCCGGCGCACCGGCGGGCACGACGTCCACGTGACCGTCGATCAGCAGCGTGGGCCCGTCCGCCTCACCGAAGCGGCCGACCACGCCCAGCAGCTCGTCACGTTCCACCTCGGCGGAGAACCACGGGTGACGCGACAGCGCGTCGACGTCCGCGCTCCAGGTCTCCACGGCCAGTCCGGCGTCGGCGAGCTGACGCGCTGCGAGTTGCTGGCCGGCCGACTCCTCGCCGGAGAGGCTCGGTTCGGCGATCAGCTCGCTGGTCAGAGCGACGACCCGGTCGGTATCGATCCGGTCGAGCACGCGCTGCTCGAGCTCGGTGAGGGCGGTCGTTCGCATCGGTGGGCCCTCCGGTCAGGTGGCGAGGATCGCGTCGGCGGTGCGCCGGCCGGAGACCAGCGCTCCCTGGATCGAGGCGGTGTCACGGTGGTCACCGCAGACCCACAACCGCGGCCCGGCACGCACCTCCCGGGCGAGGGACGGGAGGTCGCCGACGTCCTGCCGGGGTTGGGCGTAGGGGACCCGGTAGGTGGCCAGCCGGTCCCACCCCGCGACCTCGCGGCCGTACCAGCCGGTCAGCTGCGCGCGGATCGTGCGATCCAGCGCATCGTCGTCGTGCTCGGGGACGCCGACCGTCGACACCGACACCAGCGCACCGCCGCCTTCAGGGGCGTACCTCGAGGCGACGTCGGACATCACCGCGAGGGTGGTGACCGGCCCGTCGTCGTCCGCGCCGAGGACAAGGTCGGGCGCCCCGACCGGTGAGCGGTCGGCGCGGTAGTACACGGTGGTCGTGCCCCGTCCTGGCGCCACCGTGCCCGGCATGCGGGCCCCGAGCAGGTGCGCGGCGGCCGGGCCTTCGGTGGCGACCACGACGTGGTCGGCGCGCACCGGATCGCCCCCGTCCACCGCGACCCGGCGATCGTCGACCGCCGTCGCCCGCGCCCCGAGCTGCACGGTGCCCGCGTCCAGGCCGGCGGCCAGCCGCTCCGGCAGCTGTCGCATGCCGCGGGCGGGCACGGCGACCTGGCCGGTGAAGAACGACCGGAACACCAGCTCGGTGACCCGCGACGACGTCGTCATGCCGGGATCGAAGAACGTGCCGGCCAGGAACGGCCGGAAGAAGCTCGCCGTGATCGTCGGGGAGAACCCACGCCGCCGCAGCAACGTCGAGGTGGCGACCTGGGGCCGGGCGGCGACCCGCGGTCCCGGCGGCGACACGACCGAACGACGCCAGCCGAGCAGACGCAGCCCGTCCGCCAGCGTCGCGACCGGGGAGAACGCCGACGCCGCTCCCGCCAGTGGCGCCTGGAGCGGGTCGGCCAGTCGCCGGAACCGCCCGCGATGCCGGATGCGCACCCCCGGCGAGAACGCCTGCAGGTCCAGCTCGCCAGGGTCGAACCAGCGGCGCACCGCCGGGTAGCCGGTCAGCAGGACCTGGAACCCACGGTCGAGCTGGAACCCGTCGACCACGTCGGTGCGAACCCGCCCGCCGACCCCGTCGGCCGCCTCCAGCACGGTGACGGACCGCTCCGCCGCAGCCAGCTGCCGGGCGCAGGCCAGCCCCGCCAGCCCGGCACCGACGATCGCGACGTCCACGTCGGCGGCCACCTGGTCAGGCTGCCGATCGGTCGAACACGACCTCGAGCGCGGAGGTCAGGGTCGTGTGTTCGAAGGTGAACCCGGCGTCGAGCAGCCGTTTCGGTACGACCCGGAGGCTGGTCACCGCCAGGACCTCACCCATCTCGCCGTACAACGCCTTGATCGCCAACGTCGGGATCGGCAGCACGGTCGGGCGCCGCAGGACCGAACCGAGCGCCTTGGTCAGCTCGCGGTTGGTGACCGGCTCGGGACCGACGAGGTTGACGGGGCCGGACAGGTCGCCGTCGAGCAGGAAGTGCAGCGCCCTGACCTGATCGTCGAGGGAGATCCACGACACGTACTGGTGCCCGCTGCCGATCCGGCCGCCGACGCCGAGCTTGAACGGCAACTCGACCTTGTCGATCAACGGCCCCTGCTTGGCGATCACCACGCCGGTGCGCGCCTGGACGGTGCGGATCCCGGCGTCGCTGGCGGGCTGGGTGGCTGCCTCCCAAGCGACGCACACCGAGGCGAGGAAGTCGTCGCCGGGTTTGGAGTCCTCGGTGAGGATCTCGTCGCCGCGATCGCCGTAGTAGTTCACTCCCGACGACGACACCAGCACGCTCGGTGGACGGTCGAGCCCCGCGAGCGTCTCCGCGATCAGCCGCGTACCGACCTCACGGGAATCGTGGATGCGGCGCTTGGTCTCCTGGGTCCACCGGGCGTCACCGATCGGCTCGCCCGCCAGGTGCACCACCGCATCGACCCCTTCGAGCTTGGCCGCTTCGATCGACCGGCTACCGGGATCCCACAGGACGTCGTCGTCGCTGGCGGCCTGCCGGCGGCGGGTGATGCGCTGGACGGTGTGACCGTCGGCGGTGAGCGACGCGGTCAGCGCCTGGCCGATGAGGCCGGTCGCACCGGTGATGGCGATCCTGGACATGCCGGTCCTTCCGGGAGGCGTGCACGTGTCGAGGTTCGCGTGCGGCGGGGCGTCCGGACGGCTCGACCGTACTCGTTCGACCACGGTCGGTCCCGTGAAGCTCCGTCGGCGCCCGGTCTGCCCCGAGCGGCGTCGTCGGCTCGGGCCGGTGCCGTGGGCCGCCGCCCGTCAGTGGTCCGCGAGCCCCAGCAGCGCGTCGGCCACGGTGCTGGCGACCGCCGGCAACGCCGCGAGGTGCAGGTCCGGCGCCACCGCGTCGAACGCTTCGACCTGCGGGGTGCCGGCGGCGTCCTCGACCAGGTCGACGGACGCGACCGGGAGCCGGGTGATGGCGGTGGCTTCCGCGACCCAGGCCGCGAGCCGGCCGAGGTCCGGGTCGAGCGCCGTGCCGTGGACGGCCTCCACGACCTTCGGAGGCTGATCGGTGCCGTCGCCTGGCAGGGATCGGACGGCGTGGCTGACCTGCCCGTCGACCAGCACGACCGACCAGCGTCCCCGCTGGTCGAGCCCGGGCGGCCACGGTTGCACCACCGCGTCGTCGTGTGCCAGCAGGACGTCGAGGTGGTGCTGCCCGGACGTCACGTCCAACCCGACCCGGCCACCGTCGACGCGGACCACGCCCCGCGAACCGACCGCCGGCCGCAGCACGACGTCGTCCCAGCCGCGGACCCGCAGCAGTTCCTCGAGCGGGATCCGGTCGCCACGGCCCAACCAGGCGCTGGGCACGATCGGGGCACCGCGGTCCTCGAGCTCCAGCAGGTAGGAACGGTGGGTGCTCCAGCGCAGCACGTCCGACGGGCACGACAGCCGCGTCCCGGTGCCCAGCCGATTGGCCCAGGCGACGAACCGCTCCCGCTCGTCCGGGTCCTGGGGTGCGGTCCGCACGACGGCCACGCCGACGTCCTCCCACACGACCTCCGGATCGTCGAACGCACGGGGGATGATGGTGGCGCCGCGGGCCTCCAGCACGGCGGCCAACGACCGGTCGTCGGCCGACGGCTCACGCTGGCGGCGGGTGACGAACGTCAGTTCCACGTCGGCTCCCTCACGGTCGCGGGCGCACGGTCCCACCTCGGCCGCAGCGACCGCAGGCGCCGCACGGCTCCGTGCCCACCCGGCCTCCCGCGGTGGTCGTCGACGACGCTACTCCGGGTTCGATACCGCGTCGTCAGGGGCTGAACACCAACGTCTCATCGACGGCGATCAGGCGACCGTCGTCGCGGACCAGCAGCGGATCGGAGGCGTGCAGGAGCTCGGCCGATGCGCCGAAGGTGACCTCGCCGTCCGGTCCGGCCAGCGCGAACTGCCCCGCGGTCGCCCGCACCGTGAGGTCACCGAAGATGCCGGTGGCCTCGTCATCGCCGACGAACCGCCCGAACTGCCCCTCGCGTCCGGGCAGCCCGGTCCGCCAGTCGAAGCGCCAGTGCCGGCCGGACGTGTCGCCGAACCGGAGGTCGCCGCCACCGAACGCGACGGTGACCGTGCCCAAGGTGGGCATGACCCGCAACGGTTCGTCGTCGGACGGCTCCCAAGCGACCGCCGAGCGCCACCGCTCCTGCCAGTCGGTGTCCACCGCCGTCACCGTCAGGCTCGAGCCGTCGCGTTCGACGACGACGCCGCCGGTCCCGCCCGCACGCTGGCCGACCGTCACCGGCTCGTCGTAGCTGACGACGAGGCTGCCGTCCGCCGGGTCGGCCACCTCGCTGACCTGGTCCACGACGTCGCCCACCGGTCCGTTCGTCCCGTCGCCGCCCGCCCCCGCGACGAGGTGGCCGTTGACGATCCGTGAGCCGTCGTCGGCCGGGCCGAGATCGGCGACCTCATCGAGGTCGGGCCACGACCGCCACGCGACCCGGCCGTCCTGCACCAGCGCGACGCGGTCGTCGGTGCCGCCCCGGTACTGGTCGGGGTCGATCGTCGCCCGGTCCTCGCCCGAGGCCGCGTCGATGAGCACCACCTCGCCGAGCTCGAGCGTGCCGTCGGCGGGCTCCTCGATCACGATGGGGCCGGCCGCGTCCAGCGCGACGCCGTCATGCGACCAGCGCTGCTCCCCGGTGGCGGTGTCGTAGGCGACCACCTGCTGTTCGGGTCCCTCGCCCAGCTGGCGGACCTCCACGACGATGACGACGTCGGCGTCCGCACGCACCACGCCCCCGAACCGCTCGTCGGGGCCGTGGTCGTCGCTGATCCAGGCCCGCTGCCCCTCCGCGAGGTCCCACGCTTCGACGCGTGCGCCGTCGTGGACCAGCAGCAGATCGTTGTCGGCACGCTCGACGAGCAGGAGTCCGGTGGCCTCCCCCACCGCGACGTCCGATGGGCCGACCACCGTGCCATCGCCGTCCTCGGCGTCGAACGCCAGCAGTTCACCGGCATCGAGGTGGAGGATCCGGCCGTCGTCGACCAGCACCGGACCCGGGCCGGCCGGGGCGGACCACCGCTGGCAACCGTCGGGGCGGCACCGTGCCTCCGGCTCCGCGTCGTCGGCGGAAGCGTCGTCGGGGTCGTCGACCCCGTCGGGGTCCTCGGCCTGCTCGTCCTCGCCGTCGTCCAGGTCGTCGGCCTCCGGCAGCTCCACGTCGCTGCCGGCCGCGTCCTGACCCTGCGCAGGGAACCAGCCGGCCCACGAGCCGAGCAGGGCCAGGCCGCCGATCACGAGCACCGCCAGCGCGATGAGCTTCGGGCCGCGGCCGGCCGCACGCATCGCCTCCGACTGCGCCGCCGCGACGTCCTCGTGGCCTCGGTAGGCGCCGGGCATCTCCGAGGGAGGCTCGGGGAGGTTCGACCCGCAGTTCGGGCAGAACCGGCCCGCGGCATCCTGGACGGGCCCACCGCAGGCCGGACAGCGTCGCGACGTCACGTGGCCTCCCCTCGCGCGAGGCCAGGCTACCGCCCGGCCGGGCCGGGCCTCTGGTCAGGTCCGGCGGTCGGCCTGGAACGGGAAGCGCTCCCGTGCCGCGCGCACCACCTCGACGTCCAGGTCGGCGGTGAGGATCGTCTCGATCCCGGCGGCGCTGGCGACGACCTCGCCCATCGGGTCGACGATACGGCTGTCGCCGGCGTAGTCGAGCTCGTTGCCGCCACGGCCGACCCGGTTGACCGCGACCACGTAGCACTGGTTCTCGATCGCGCGGGCCTCGCAGAGCGTGCGCCAGTGGTTGCGGCGCGGCGCGGGCCAGTTAGCGACGATCAGCTCCGCGTCGACGTCCGCGGCGCGGTGCCAGTACAGGTCGGCGAAGCGCAGGTCGTAACAGACCGACAGGCCGAGCCGGACCCCCTCCACCTCGACGACGACCTCCCGATCACCGCCGCGGAAGCGTTCGTGCTCGCCGGCGTAGGAGAACGGGAAGATCTTGTCGTAGCGGTGCTCGGTGCCGTCCGGGCCGGTCAGCAGCAGCGAGTTGGTGGGGCGGTCCTCGTCGGTGTCGGGCGACGGCTGCAGCGGGATCGAGGCGGCCAGCCACACCTCATGGTCGACCGCCTGCTTGCGCAGCCAGGTGGCGGTCGGACCGTCCTCGGCTTCCGCGGTCAGGTGGGTCTTCATCGAGAACCCGGTGGCGAACATCTCCGTCAGCGCCACCAACCGGGCGCCGGTCGCCGCAGCCCGCTCGAGCTGCGGCTCGAGGTGCGCGAGCGTCGCGTCGCGGTCCTCCCAGTGGATGTCGTGCTGGACGGCGGCGATCCTCATCGTGCTCCTCCTCCATCAGGCCCCACGGTACGTAAGCCCGCCAGCCGGTCCAGCCCGTCGGCGAGCACCGCATCGTCCTTGCAGATGGCGAACCGCACCAGCGACCGCACCGGGCCGGGGTCCCGCACGAACGCCGACACCGGCACCGCGGCCACCCCCAACGCCTCCGGTGCCTGGCGGCAGAACGCTTCGCCGTCGTCGAACCCGACCGCCGACAGGTCACCGGTGACGAAGTACGTGCCCGCCGACCGGGTCGTCGGCACCCCGAGCTCCAGCAGCCCGTCGACCAGCAGGTCCCGCCGCGGCCGATGCAGCGCACCGACCCGGTCGGTCAACGACGCACCGGCTTTCAGCGCGGCCGCGACCCCGTGTTGCAGCGGCGTCCCACCCGCGAAGGACAGGAACTGCTTGGTGGTCCGCAGCGCCGAGGTCAGCGCCGGCGACGCGCACGCCCACCCGGTCTTCCACCCGGTGCACGAGAAGGTCTTGCCGGCCGACGAGATCGTCACCGTCCGCTCCCGCATCCCCGCACGGGTCGCCAACGGCAGGTGGTCGCCGTCGTAGACCAGGTGCTCGTACACCTCGTCGGTCACCGCGATCAGGTCGTGCTCCACGCACAGCGCCGCGATCGCGTCGAGCGTCGCCGCGTCCAACACCATCCCGGTCGGGTTGTGCGGCGAGTTGAGCAGCAGCACCCGGGTCCGCGGCCCGATCGCGGCGGCCAGACGATCGACGTCGAGGTGCCACGCGTCGAGCTCGGTCGCGCGACCGCCACCGTCCGCATCAGGACCGGCCCAGACGCCCACGGGTGCGGGCGGGGTCAGCGCCACCCGCCGCTCCACCGCACCCGCCATCGCGATCACGGCGGTGTAGGCGTCGTAGGTGGGCTCCAGCACCACCACCTCGTCGCCGACCTCGCACAACGCCAGGATGGTGGCGGCGACCGCTTCGGTGGCGCCGAAGGTGACGGTCACCTCGTCGTCGGGGTCGAAACCCAGGCCGTGCATCCGCTGTTGGTGCTCGGCGATCGCCTGGCGCAGGACGGGCACGCCCGGCCCGGGCGCGTACTGGTTGTGGCCGGCGTCCATGGCGGCCTTGGCGGCATCGAGCGCGACCTGTGGCGGGTCCTCGTCGGGGAACCCCTGGCCGAGGTTGACCGCGTCGTGGGCGACCGCGAGCGCGGTCATCTCGCTGAAGACGGTGGTGCCGAACCCCTGGAGCCGGGCGGCGAGGTAGGGGGCACGGACGCTCATCCGGGATGCTCCTGGTCGGTGTCGGTGTCGGTGTCGGCGGTCGGGGCGTCGGCCGGGGTGGTGGCGTCGATGCCGGTGCCGTCGGCGTCGGCGGGCGGTGGGCGACGGCCGAGCGAACGGGTGGTCGGCTGCGGCTCGAGGTCATGCAGGCCGTTGTAGAGCAGGTTGACCACGTGCGCGGCGACTTGCTCACGCGGCAACGAACGGTGCTCGAGCCACCACTCGCCGACCAGCGCGACCGCGCCGACCAGCATCAGCCCGTACATGGGGGCGACGGAGACGTCGAACCCACGGCGTTCGAACTCCTCCGCGAGCGCCCGCTCGGCCCGGACGGCCACGTCGGAGAGGACGCTGGCGAAGCTGCCGCTGGTCATGCCGACCGGCGCGTCACGGATCAGGACGCGGAAGCCCTCTTCGTGCTCCTCGATGTAGCGCAGGAAGGCGTCCGCGCCGTGCTCGGCGATCAGCCGCGGCGTGGGCGCGTCGAACGCGCTGACGATGGAACCGGTCAGCCGCTGGACCTCGCGGTCGACGACGACCGCGTACAGGCCCTCCTTGCCGCCGAAGTGCTGGTAGACGATCGGCTTGGAGACCTCAGCCCGTTCGGCGATCTCCTCGATCGCGGTGGCCTGGTAGCCCTTGGCGGCGAACACCGAGCGGGCGACACCGATCAGCTGTTCCCGGCGTTCCCGGGAGGTCATCCGCACGCGCTTGGCCGCCACCGGCCGCTCCCTCATCATCCACCCCACACGGCGCCTCGTGACCGCTGTAGGCACCTCGACCCTACCGGTGCTGGTCCGTCTGCAACCGCCGACCAGCCCGGGCCGTCCGTCGGCCGACAGGGCTCCCACCGCAGCGGGATAAGGTGCCCGCCCCGCCAGCCAGCCGCACCTGGAGCCGTCCCGTGCCCGACCTCTCCCCCGATGAGCGCGCGGTCGTCGACCGCGCCCGGGTGGAGCTCGACGGCGCGCTCGACGACGTCCGCGGGCGGCTACTCACCGAGAGCGGCGCCTTGACGGTGCACGACAAGCCCGACGGCACCGTGGTCACCGACGCCGACCGCGACGTCGACGACCATCTCGCCCGGCGCCTCGTGGCCGCCTTCCCCGACCACGGCATGCTCAGCGAGGAGCGTGCGACCCGGGCGCCGGACACCCGCTGGACGTGGGTCGTGGACCCGATCGACGGGACCTCCAACTTCACCTGCCGGTTGCCGTACTGGTGCGTGTCCGTGGCGCTGACGTTGGACGGTCGTCCCGTCCTCGGCGTGGTCGATGCCCCCGAGCTCGGACGTCGTTACCGCGCCATCCTGGGCCGGGGCGCGGAGGTGGAACACCGCACCACCTCGGCAGACGGCACCAGCGAGGTCCGTGAGGTCCGCAGCCCGCTCCAGGTGCGGGAACCGCTCGACTGGCGGTCGGGCCGCAACAGCCACGTGCCGGTGATGCTGACCACCGCCACCACCCGCCACGCCCGCGCAGCCGGGCTGTCGCTGAACCCGCGGGTGATGGGGTCCACCGCGCTCGATCTGGCCGTGGTCGCCGAGGGGGTGGCGGCTGGCTCCGTCGCGATGATCCCCAAGGTCTGGGACATCGCCGCCGGAGCCCTGCTCGTCGAGGAGGCGGGCGGTGCGGTGGTCACGATCGACGGCGAACCGCTGCTGCCGGTCGTCCCCCAACAGGAGCAGGCGTCGCGGGCAGCGATCACCGCGGCCGGCCCCACCGAACCCGCGATCCGCGAGCTCGCGGAGGCGCTGCTGCGGCGCTGACCCGCCAGCGACCCCGGCACGGCACCGGCACAGCCCCG
>SKJX01000118.1 GCA_007121785.1 Nitriliruptoraceae bacterium | reverse complement strand
CTGCTCGGCGGCATGCGCGCCATCGGCGCCAACGCCGGTGACGACAACACCGACGGGATCCTCACCGACCGGCCGGGCCAGCTGACGAACGACTTCTTCGTCAACCTGGTCGACATGGGCACCGTCTGGGACCCGGTCGGCGAGGGCGAGGAGCGTTTCGAGGGCAAGGACCGCAAGACGGGCGAACCGAAGTGGACCGCCACGCGCGTGGACCTCGTCTTCGGCCACAACTCGCAGCTGCGGGCCATCGTCGAGGAGTACGCCGCCGCCGGTGGCGAGCAGCGCATGATCGACCGGTTCGTCGAGGGGTTCGTGAAGGTCATGGAGAACGACCGCTTCGACCTGCGCTGAGCGCAGCGACACACGAGCGCGGGGCCGCCCTTCCCGGGGCGGCCCCGCGTCGTGTCCGGCCGGCCAGCCGCGGGCCCGGCTCGCCGATCGGAGCTGCGCCTGCTGGCGCGTGGAGACCTCGACGAGGCCGCCACGGTCCTGGCGCGAGCCGAGGCGGTGAGGCGTCCGGGGTCCGCGGAGCCCTCGCCCTAGGTCGCGGCCGGCTCCCGCCACATCAGCCACACGGGCGGCCCGTTGTCGGGCAGGGTGATCTCCTCGATCGCCTCGAAGCCGTGCCGTTGGTACAGGCGGCGGTTGTCGACCGTCCCCGCCTCGAGGTACGCCGGTGTCCCGGTGGCGTCGCAGCGTGCCAGCACCGGGGCGAGCAGCTGGCTGCCCAGCCCACGCCGCTGATGGTCGGGCTCGACCCCGATGAGTTGCAGGTACGCCCAGGGCTGCACCGGGTGGTGCTCACCGAAGAGCTCTCCGACGGTGAGGAAGCGCTGGGACTCATCCTCCTCCAGGAGCTCAGCGACCTGCGCCCCGAAGGCCTCACCGGGCTCGCCGTCGAACGGGTCGATGTTCGTCGGCGCCCACAGCGCCGCGCCGGCGCGGTCCCCCGTGACGTAGGTCTCCCCGTGGGGCAGATAGAGCTCCGTGAAGGCGGTGAAGACCGCGGGCAGGCATGCGCGCCGTCGGTCCGGGTCGGGGAGGCTCCAGGCGAACACCGGGTCGTCCTGGAACGCCCGGGCGAGCACGTTGGCCACCGCAGGCACGTCCACGGCGGTGGCGCGCGCGACCGTGACGGTCGTCTGCGTCATCGCGGTCTCCTCTCGATCGCTCGGCTGCCGACACCCGACCGCCGGATCTCGCACGGTCGTGCGAACTAATCTCGCACGGACGTGCTATCTTGTCAACCATGCCCATGCCCCCGCCCACCGACGACACGCCCCGACGACGCTCGGACGGCGAGCAGACCCACGCGGCGATCCTCGACGCCGCGATGCGCCTGGCGTCGATCGAGGGCCTGTCGAGCCTCACGATCGGTCGCCTGGCGCGGGAGCTGGGGGTGAGCAAGAGCGGCGTGTTCGCCCACTTCCGCTCGAAGCAGCGGCTGCAGCAGGAGACGATCGCCGCCGCCGGCGAGGTCTTCGAGCGTGAGGTCTTCGTCCCCGCCAGCGCCGCACCCGCGGGGCTGGCTCGCCTCGAGGCGTTGTGCGAGGCCTACCTCTCCTACGTGGAGCGGGGCGTGTTCCCCGGCGGCTGCTTCTTCGCCCACCTGCTCGCCGAGTTCGACGCCCCCGACGGGCCCATCCACGACGAGGTGGATGCCACCCAGCGCGGCTGGCTGGCCCTGCTGGAGGAGCACATCGCGATCGCCCAGCACGCCGGCGACCTGCGCTCCGAGGTGGACCGTGCGCAGCTCGCCTTCGAGCTCTACGCCCCGCTGGAGCTGGCCAACTACCTCGCCACCCTCTACCGCGACCCGTCGCTGACCGACCGCGGGCGGGCGGCGGTGCGTGCGACCCTTGCCGCCGCGTCGCCGACCGAGCGCGCCTGGAGGTGAGTGCGCCTACGGCGTCGGGCGCGTCACGGCGAGGGTGCACCACCGGGCCAGGAGCCCGGCGACCTCGGCGGGCTCGCGGAACAGCCCGGACGCAGCACGAGCCCCGGCCGGAGCCGGCTCCGCCACCAGGCGAGGGGTCGGCCCGGACGGGTCGGCCCCTCGCTCATGCGCGAGCGCTCAGCCCAGCCGGACCCGCGGGTCGGCGGCGTCGGCCGGCTCGACCGAACCGCAGTCGAAGGCGGCGACCCCACGGTCAGCCAGGATCTCGATCGCCCGCGGGAGCGCGTCCGGGGGCACCACGGCGACCATGCCGATGCCGAGGTTGAAGGTCCGCCACATCTCGTCGTCGGCGACGGGGCCGCGGTCGGCCAGCCACCGGAACACCTGCGGCCAGGTCCACGCGGTGGTGTCGACCACGGCGCACACGTCCGGGGGCAGCACCCTCGGGAGGTTGCCGGGCAACCCCCCGCCGGTGACGTGGCACAGGGCGTGGAGCTCCACCTCGGCGGCCAGGGCCAGGCAGTCGGCGGCGTGGATCCGGGTGGGGGTGAGCAGCACCTCGCCGAGCGGGGCGTCCAGTCCGTGCGGCTGCGAGAGGTCGAACCCCTCGACGATGCGGCGGACCAGGCTGTAGCCGTTGCTGTGCAACCCCGACGAGGGCAGCGCGAGCAGCCGGTCGCCGGCGCGGACCCGGTCGGGTCCGAGCATCGCGTCGCGCTCGACCACGCCCACCCCGAACCCGGCCAGGTCGAACGCGTCCGGGGCGAGCAGGCCCGGGTGCTCGGCGGTCTCCCCGCCGACCAGTGCGCAGCCGGCCTCCGCGCACCCGTCGGCCACGCCGCGGACGATCGCGGCGACCCGGTCGGGATCGAGGGAGCCGACGGCGAGGTAGTCGTTCATGAACAGCGGCTCCGCGCCGGTGACCACCAGATCGTCGACCACCATGCCCACCAGGTCACGGCCGATCGTGTCGAGCACGTCGAGCTGCCGGGCGAGCTCCACCTTGGTGCCGACCCCGTCGGAGGAACTGACCAGCACCGGCTGGTCGTAGCGCGACGGATCGAAGGCGAACAGCCCGCCGAACCCCCCGATGCTGCCCAGCACCTCTGGCCGCGTCGCGCGCTCGAGCGGGCCGGACAGCAGCTCGACGCTGCGGTCGGCGGCGTCGAGGTCGACCCCCGCGTCGGTGTAGCGAAGCGGACGATCGTCGGTCGGTGGCGGCGGCATGGACCCCTCGCGGGACGGTGGAGACGGGTGATCGACACGGGCAGCGCCATGGTCGCACGGGTGTCAGGCAAGGGGAACATCCACCGCGACGTGGGCCCCTGCCTGTAACCCCCGTCGGCGCTCACCGTCCAGTCCCCAGGCCGGGCGGGCGATCCACGTCACCCGGCCAGCCACGACCGACGGATGGACCCGACGAGGGAGCAGGCACATGGCACGGGAAGGATCCAACGAGATCGTCGTCCTCCAGCAGGGTGATGCGGTGTACGCGCTGCGCCGACCCCAGCTCGAGGCGTTCCGCATCGAGGACGACCGACGGGAGGAGGTGCTGGCCGCGGTCGCCGGAGACGACGTCGTCGGCTTCTCGTTCGACGGCAGTACCGAACTCGACCTGGTCGGCAGCACCGAGTTCCCCGGCGACTCCCTGTTTCCCGGTGACTCCCTGTTCCCCGGCGGCACCTGACCGGCGCGGGGCACGGCGGCGTTGGCGGCTGACGATCAACCCTCAGCACGTTCGCGAGGGGGCCGCCAGCGCCGCCGCCAGGCGCGCTCGGCGTCAGCGAAGGTGTCCAACGGCTCGATGACGTCCTGCACGACCTCGAGCAGCTCCTCGAGCTCGTCGGTGGACGCAGCGACCTGGTCGACCTCGTCGCACCCCTGCTCGGCAGCGGTGAGGGCCGCCTGACAGTCCTGCCACTCGGCCTCGATGTCCTCGAGGTACCAGCGGGGCATCCACTCGCGAGCGTCCACGATGGCCCGGCGGACCGCGTCGGTGCCGACCCCGATCGGGGCCGGCTCCACACGCCCGGTCGGCAGGGTGCCGAGGAGCACGCGGCGGCCGCCCTCGATCACCTCCGCGCAGTCGAGGAACGCCCACCAGCGCTCGTGGAGCTCGGGGGGCAGGTCGGGCTTGCGACGGAACACCATGGCGGCGGAGTATCGCGACCCGCAGCGGTCGACGCGAACCGGGGGCACCTCGACCGATGCGGTGCGCCCGGGTGCTCCCCCGCGCCCGCGCCCCGGTCTCCCCCTGCCTACCCCTCGTCCGCCGCCGGGTCCGCGCCCTGTGGACAATCGCGAAGGGCCGGCCACGGGCCGTCGTAGCCTCCGTCCGGATGAGCCAGGCAACGGGGGTGGCCGTGCACATCGTGATCGCCCACGGGGGGCGGCAGCACGAGGTCGACCTGCAGGTCGACGATCCGGACGCGTCCGTCGCCGACCTGCTGGCGCTGGTGGACCCGGCCGCCAACGCGGTCGGTGCCGGCATGGAGCTCGACGGTGCCCGGCACGACGCGGCCACCGCGATCGCTGACCTGCCGCTGTACGACGGTGCGGTGCTGACCACCGTCACCGGTCCGCCCCCACCCCCGCGGCCCGGCGAGCCGGGGGACGTCGAGGTGCTGGCGGTCATCGCGGGGGTGCGCAGCGGCACGGTCCACGACCTCGACGGGGACACGCTGGTGGTCGGACGCGGCACCGACGCGGACATCGACCTGGACGATCCCTCGGTGTCCGGGCGCCATGCGCGGCTCGACCGTGACGACGACGGCTGGACGATCACCGACCTGGGTTCGAGCAACGGCACCTGGATGGAAGGGGAGGCGGTGACGCGTCCCACCCCGCTCGCCGAGGGCGACCTGGTGCGGCTCGGCGCGACGCACGTGGCCCTGCGACGCCAACCGGACGATGACCGGCTGCGCGCACTGGACCGCGGCGTCGCCGGGCCCAGCCCGTTCAACCGGCCCCCACGCACCGCGTTGGCGCCGGAGCCGGGGCCCCTGACCGCACCCGAGCCACCGGAGGCCAAACACCGGGGGCGGGCGTTCAACCTCATCTCCGTGCTCGGCCCGCTGGTGATCGGCGGCGTCCTGGTCGTCGCCACCGGACGGATGCTGTACGCGATCTTCCTGCTGATGGCGCCGGTGATGTTGATCGGCAACGCGGTCGCCAGCCGGCGGCAGGCGACGAAGGAGCGCCGGTCCAACGACCGCCGGTTCCTCGCGGCCATGGGGACGCTCGAACGCGATCTCGCCCACCGCCGGACCACCGCCCGTCACCGGTTGGAGGAGGAGCGCCCGGACCTGCCGGAGGTGCTGCGGCGCGCGACCGCGCCGTCGGTGCACCTGTGGCAACGCCGACCGGATCATCCCGACTTCCTGCGCCTGCGGGTCGGCACCGGGCGGGTGCCGTGGACCCCGCCGGTCACCGGCCCGCGCGGGGAACCGCCCGCCGAGCTCACCGATCTCCTGGCGCGGTCCGACCACCTGCCGCGCTCACCGGTCGACGTCGACCTCTCCGGCGGCAGCGTGATCGGCATCGTCGGTGATCGGTCCGCGGCCCTGGCGCTGGCACGCAGCCTGCTGTGCCAGGCCACGGTCCACCACGGTCCGGCCGACCTGCGGGTGGTGATCGCGGCCACGGCCGACGAAGGGGCCGACTGGGACTGGACCAAGTGGCTGCCACACACCCGGGACGCGACCGGCGCGACGCGGCTGCTCGCGGGCGACCGCGGGACCGCGGACGCGCTGCTGCACGGACTGATCGCCGCCGCCGTCCCCCGCGACCAGCCCGGCCGACGGTCGACGTTCGCCCACGACCAGCCCGGCCCCCGGTCGACGTTCGCCAGTGACCAGCCGAACGGGCCGACCACCTGCTACGTGGTCGACGACCCGGGACTGCTGCGGGGCCGTCGGGCCCCGGCCCGCCAGCTGCTCAACGGGCTGGGTGGTCCGGCGACCGGCATCGTGCTGGCGGAACGCGAGGACCAGCTGCCGGCGGTCTGCGACCACGTCGTGGAGCTCGCTAGCCATCTCGGTGACGCACAGCTGCGCCTGCCGCAGCGGCGCGAGGACGTCGCCGACCTGGTGGTCGCCGGCGCCGACGACGCGACCGCGCGACGTTGCGCCCGCGCCCTGGCCCGGTTCGAGGACCCGGAACGACACGTGGTCGGGGCCGGCCTGCCGCCGCTGGTGCGGCTGCTGCCGCTGCTCGGGCTGGACGAGGTCACCGCCGACGACCTGTTGGCCGCCTGGGGCCAGGGGCTGCCGGATCCCCCACCGACCACCCCGATCGGCCGGACCGAGGACGAGACCTTGGAGCTCGACCTGGTCCGCGACGGACCCCACGGGCTGGTCGGGGGCACGACCGGATCCGGCAAGTCCGAGCTGCTGCGATCGCTGGTCGCCGGGCTCGCCGCCCGGCTCGACCCGGACCACCTCGTCTTCGTGCTGGTCGACTACAAGGGCGGCAGTGCCTTCGAGGAGTGCGCCCGGCTGCCCCACACCGTCGGGATGGTCACCGACCTGGACGAGCACCTGGGGGAACGGGCGCTGCGGTCGCTGGAAGCGGAGCTGCGCATCCGGGAACGGGTGCTGCGCGACGCCGGCACGCAAGCGCTCCCGGAGTATCTCGCCGCCGGCTCACCGCTCGGCCCGATGCCACGGCTGGTGGTGGTGATCGACGAGTTCGCGACGCTGGCGTCCGAGCTGCCGGACTTCCTGGGGGCACTGGTCGGCATCGCCCAGCGGGGCCGCAGCCTGGGTGTACACCTGATCCTGGCGACCCAACGACCCCGCGGCGCGGTCAACGCCAACATCTCGGCGAACACCAACCTGCGCATCGCCCTGCGGGTGCAGGACGCCGGAGACTCCAGCGACCTCATCGACCGCGACGACGCTGCCGGGCTCAGCCGCGCCAACCCGGGTCGGGCCTACATCCGGCTCGGCCCCGGCGACGTCGAGCTCGCCCAGACCCCGCTGTCGACCGCGGCCGCCCCTGCCAGCGAACGTGCCGGGGTCACCCTGCGCCCCCTGCGCTACGGCCCCCGCACGGTCGCGCCCATCACCTCCGACGGGGACGCGTCCGCTCCCAGTGACCTCCACCGGCTGGTCGAGGCGGCCCGATCGGCCTGGGAGCGGACCGGCCGCCCAGCACCTCGCCGTCCCTGGTTGGAGATGCTGCCGGAGCGACTGGAGCTGCTCGAGCTGCTCGACCTGGTCGACCGGGACGGCGCCGGTGAGCACGGCCCGGTGGTGTTCGCGATGGCCGACGAACCGGACCGTCAGCGGCAGGTCCCGGTCGGCTGGTCGCCGCCCGACGGCCATCTCGCGCTGTTCGGCATGGTCGGCAGTGGCGTGACGACCACCCTGCTCAGCGTGGCGTGCGCGCTGGCGCTGACCGAACCGCCCGACCGCTACCACCTCTACGCCCTGGACTTCGGCTCGGGGGATCTGGACGCGCTGACGGCCCTGCCCCACGTCGGCGAGGTGATCGGCGCCAACGACCGCGAGTCGCAGTTCCGGCTCGTGCGTCGCTTGCGCAAGGAACTCGACCGACGCCGCGAGCTGGACGCCGCCACCCGCGACGCCCAGCCGCGCCAGGTCGTGCTGATCGACGGGATCGCCGCGTTCCTGGCCGAGCATGAGGGCTTGGAGGGACAGGACATCGCCGATGCGTTCCGTCGGCTGTTCTCCGAGGGCCCCGCCGTGGGCATCGTGTTCGTGGTCGCCGGCGACCGCACCGGTGCGCTCCCGTTGCGGTTCGGCTCCGTGGTCGGCCAGCGGCTGCTGTTCAAGTTGGCCGACGCGACCGACTACAACACCATCGGGCTCCGCCCCCAGCAGATCCCGGCGTCGGTGCCCGGCCGGGCGGTCACCGCCGACGGCAACCGCGTGGTGCAGGTCGGCTGGCCGGACGTCACACGCGTCGCGGAGACGGCGACGTCGAGGTGGCCGACCCCGGACCCGCTTTCGCCCTCCGGCCAGCTCCCGACCCCTGGCCAGCTCCCGACCCCTGGCCAGCTCCCGACCCCTGTCGGCACGCTCCCGCGGGAGCTGGCCTTCGACGAGGTCCCGGACGGGGCCACGCTGGACGGCAACCCCGTGCGGATCCCGGTCGGGCTGACCGACGAGGATCTCCAGACGGCCGCGCTGGAACTGCACGCCGCCGAGCACGCGCTGATCGTGGGCCCATCGCGCAGCGGTCGGAGTCGCGCGCTGGTGGCCATCGCCCAGCGGCTACGAGCGGCCGACCCGGGCCTGGTCCTGGTCGGCGTCTGCACGGAACGCTCGCCCTTGTTCGGGGAGGCGTCGCTGGACGCCTACGGCTCCCCGGACGCGCTGGCGTCCGTGCTCACCGCCGGGCCGGCCGATGCGCGCCGTTGGGTGGTGCTGATCGACGATCCGGGCGCGATCACCGACGACGCCCCGTTCGAACGGTTGGTCCGATGCGGTCGTGACGGGCTGCACCTGCTGGTCGCGGCCCGGAACGACGAACTGCGCAGCGACTACGGGCGGTGGACCCGCACCGTCCGACGTTCCCGCAACGGCGTCCTGCTCCAGCCCGACCTGACCGCCGACGGCGACCTGCTCGGTGTGAAGCTGCCACGGCGGCTCCACACGCGCCTGGTGCCCGGGCGCGGGTTCGTGGTCAACGCCGGCGAGGCGACCTTGGCACAGCTGGCCCTCCCCCGCGACGGGACACCGCTGTCCACACGATCGTGAGCTCGGCGCCCCTGTCCCTTGTTGCGTTCGTGTATCTTCATGTCATTCCAGTACGTACCACGACCGGCCAGCGTCCGCTCGCTGGTCCACGGGAAGGGATCGACCATGTCCGGTGTCGTCGGCGGCAACCTCGAGAGCCTGTCCGCGACCTCCAGCACCTTCACCACCACCGGTGCCTCGGCCAGCGAGTCCGGCCAACTCGGGGTGCAACTCGGTGACCAGATGCGCGAGGGCCTCGATGAGATCACCCGGGTCCTGCAGGACCGGTTCACCTCCATGGCCGAGGAGTTCCGCTCCCTGGCCAGCACGACCCACTCGCAGCTCAACAGCACCGACTGGGAAGGCGCCCGACGGCAGCGGGCCCTGGAGGTCGGTGAGCAACTGAAGGGGGACGTGGACGCGGTCATCGACTCGTCGGAGACCCACGTCGCTTCGTTCCGCACGGAGATCGTCAACGCCGCGGTCACCGCGGTCGAGTCGCTGCGCAACGAATTCCAGACCGCCATGGACACCGCCAACGAGCGCTACGAGGCCGTCTCCAAGGACGCCAGCCAGATGCGCGAAGGGCTCGCCAACCTCGACGCCGGCGGCCTCGGCTGAACCGCGCCGAGCCAGCGACGAGGCGACGCTCCGCACCTCACGGTCAGGGCAAGCCACCTCGATGCGGACGCACGACCGCCTCCCCCGTGCCGTGCGTTCGGTTCACGGCGTACCCTCCAGCCATGTCTGCCCCGCTGCCACCGCTCACGAGCCACCCGCTCCTCGACACCCTGCGTGAACGCGTCGTGGTCTTCGACGGGGGGATGGGGACCTCGCTCCAGAACGCCGACCTGACCGCGGACGACTTCGGGGGCGACGCGCTGGACGGATGCAACGAGGTCCTCGTCCGGTCCGCGCCGCACATCGTCGAGCAGGTCCACCGCGACTTCCTCGATGTCGGGGTGCACGCGGTCCAGACCGACACCTTCGGTGGCGCACCCTGGGTGCTGGACGAGTACGGCCTGGGGGACGACACCGAGGAACTCAACCGTCTGGCCGCCGAGGTGGCACGTCGGGCCGTCGACGACTACGCGACCCCGAAGGATCCGCGGTGGGTGGTCGGATCGATCGGACCGGGCACGCGCGCGCCGTCGCTGTCGCTCGGCAAGGACCCGGCCACCACACGGGACTTCATCGACGTCCCGACGATGGAGGACGGCTACCGCCGGCAGATCCGCGGGCTGCTGGACGGTGGCAGCGACGTGCTGCTGATCGAGACCTGCTTCGACCTGCTCCAGATCAAGGCCGCCGTCGCCGCGGCCAACGACGTGTTCGTCGAACGCGGCGCCCGCGTCCCGTTGATGGTGCAGTTCACGGTCGAGAAGGACATCAACACGATGCTGCTGGGGACCGAGCCCCAGGCGGCCATCGCGGCGCTCGATCCGTTGGCGATCGACGTGCTCGGGATGAACTGCGCGACCGGACCGGAGGACATGCGCGAGCACGTCCGCACCCTCTCGCGGACCTCCCGCCTGCCGATCTCGGTGATCCCCAACGCCGGCATCCCCTACCTCGACGGTGACGCCACCGTCTACCCGCTGGAGCCGGACGGGCTGGCAGCAGCCCAGCGCGAGTTCGTCGAGGACCTGGGCGTCTCGATCGTCGGTGGCTGCTGCGGGACGACCCCGGCCCATCTGGCCGCGGTCGTCGACGCGGTCGGAGCGCTGACCCCGCGCCCGCGCGTCGTGGACGATCCCGGGGTCGTGCGCGCCGGCGCCGCCGGGGCACTCACCGACCCGGCACAGCTCCCCGATGCGCAACGCGAGGATCCCCGCGGCATGGTCGAGGTCGAGTGGCGCCCCCAGCTGGCGTCGTTGTACTCGGCGGTCCCGATCGAGCAGGAGAACGCCTTCCTGGCGATCGGCGAACGCGCCAACGCCAACGGATCCCGGGCCTTCCGGGAGCTGCTGCTCAACGAGGACTGGGACGGCGCGGTCCAGCTGGCCCGCTCGCAGATCCGCGAGGGCGCTCACGTGTTGGACGTCTGCGTCGACTACGTCGGCCGCGACGGTGTGCCCGACATCATCGCGATCGTCGACCGTTACGCCACGCAGTCGACGCTGCCCCTGATGATCGACTCGACCGAACCCGAACTGATCGAAGCCGCGCTGCTGCGCATCGGCGGCCGGGCCGTCATCAACTCGGTGAACCTCGAGGACGGACGCACCAAGACCGACCGGTTGCTGCCGTTGGCCAAGCGCTACGGCGCGGCGGTCGTGGTCCTCGCCATCGATGAGCAGGGCCAGGCCCGCACCGCGGACTGGAAGGTCGAGGTCTGCGAACGCATCGCCCGACTCGCCGTCGAGGAGTTCGGGCTCGAACCGCACGACCTGATCTTCGACTGTCTGACCTTCCCGCTGGGCTCCGGCCAGGAGGACCTGCGGCAGGACGCGATGCAGACGCTGGAGGCGATCCGGCGGGTCAAGGCCGCGATCCCCGGCTGTGCGACCACACTCGGCGTGTCCAACGTGTCGTTCGGGTTGTCCTCGGCTGCACGGCAGGTCCTCAACTCCGTGTTCCTCAAGGAGGCGATGGATCACGGGCTCGACTCAGCCATCGTCCACCCCGGCAAGATCCTGCCGCTGCACCGCATCCCCGACGAGCACGTCCAGGTCGCCACCGACCTGATCTACGACCGGCGCGGCACCGCCGGCAAGGGAGGCAACGCCCCGGCCGACTACGACCCGCTGCACCACCTCATGGCGTTGTTCGAGGGCGAGAGCGAGGCCAAGGCCACCGATGAGCAGCTGGCCGCACTGCCGGTCGAGGAACGGCTCGAACGTCGCATCGTCGACGGCGACAAGGACGGCATCGACGCGGACCTGGACGCGGCGCTCGAGCAGCATCCGCCGCTGGAGATCATCAACCGGTTCCTGCTGGCCGGGATGGCCACCGTCGGCGAGCTGTTCGCCTCCGGACAGATGCAGCTGCCGTTCGTCCTCCAGTCCGCGGAGGCGATGAAGACCGCCGTCGCCCACCTCGAACCGCACATCGAAGCCGACGGCGGGCCGTCGTCCTCCAAGGGCCGGGTGCTACTGGCCACGGTCAAGGGCGACGTCCACGACATCGGCAAGAACCTGGTCGACATCATCCTGCGCAACAACGGCTACGACGTCGTCAACCTGGGGATCAAGCAGCCGATCGATGCGATCCTCAGCGCCGCGGAGGAGCACCGCTGCGACGTGATCGGCATGTCGGGCCTGCTGGTGAAGTCCACCGTGATCATGCGTGAGAACCTCGAGGAACTGAACGCGCGCGACCTGGCCACGGCGTACCCGGTCCTGCTCGGCGGGGCGGCGTTGACCCGCGGCTACGTGGAGGACGACCTGCGTGCGATCTACGACGGCGAGGTGTTCTACTGCAAGGACGCGTTCGAGGGCCTCCGGGTGCTGGACGCGGTCATGAAGGCGCGCGCCAGCGGTGACGGACGTACCCAGCTGGCGGAACGGCGCGAGCGCCGCAAGCCCACGGTCACCCGCCAGCAGCAGGAGGCACCGGCACGTGACGCCGCCGGCCGCCCCCGATCGGCCGTCGCCACCGACATCGAGGTCCCCACCCCACCGTTCTGGGGCCAGCGGGCCGTGCGGGGCATCCCCGTCGGCGACGTGGTCCCCCTCATCAACGAGGTCGCGTTGTTCCGCAACCAGTGGGGCTTCACCCCCGGCGACCGCTCCCCTGAGGAGTACGCCGAGTTGCTCGAGACCAAGGCACGGCCGGTCCTGCGCGAGTGGTTGGCACGGGCCCAGGCAGAGAAGGTGGTCACCCCCGAGGTGGTCTACGGCTACTACCCGGCCAACGGCGACGGCGACGACCTGGTGGTGTGGGACCCGGAGGCCCCCCTGGAGCGCGAACTGGTCCGGTTCCACTTCCCGCGGCAGACCACGGGTCGGTTCCTGTGCATCGCCGACTTCTTCCGACCGGTCGAGCAGCAGGTCGCCGACGTGCTTCCGCTGCAGGTGGTGACGATGGGCCGCCGCATCAGCGAGGTCGCTGCCGACCTGTTCGCCCGCGATCGCTACCAGGACTACCTGTTCGCGCACGGGTTCGGTGTGGAGATGGCCGAGGCGCTCGCGGAGTTGTGGCACCGCCGCATCCGCGAGGAGCTCGGCATCGCCGATGAGGACGGGCCGACGGTGCAGGACTGGTTCCGGCAGGGCTACCGCGGCTCACGGTACTCGTTCGGCTACGCCGCCTGCCCGGACCTCGAGGACCAGGCCAAGCTGTTCCAACTGGTCGACCCGCGGGTGATCGATGTCGAACTCACCGACGAGTTCATGCTCCACCCCGAGCAGTCCACCTCCGCGATCGTCGTGCACCACCCGGAGGCGAAGTACTTCAACGCGAGGTGACCACCACACAAGCCGAAGGGTGGGCCACGCCCACCGAGCCGTGCACCACCCGGAGGCGAAGTACTTCAACGCGAGGTGAGTGCGGCAGCAAGATGAGGTTCGGGTCGATCAATCGAGCCAGACGAGCTCGGGCAGAAGCCATCATGGAACGCCGGTTATGCACCCCGTGCTGATGCTTCCGGCCAGCGCGGCCCGGCGATCCGGTGGACCTCAGCGTCGGCCGAACGCCAGGAAGGGGCCCTGTGAACCCGCAACGTCGAGCCGTCCCGATGATCCCTGGCTTCGCTCGGCCGTACCGACCTTGCCGGGACCCGGGTGGGGATCGCCGACGACGTGGAGCAGGACGTGAACCGTCCGACCGCTTGTGCGCCTCGATCACCGCAGCGGCGTTCACCACCACGCTCACCGCCAGGCCCAGCCGGTAGGGGGCCCTCGGCGACCTGGGGTCGGGCCGCCCTCGGTGGAGTCTCACATGTGAGATCCTGTCGAGGGTGGCCGGGCGGACCACGACGCGGCCACGGGGCGTTGGCGACCGGCCGACCGCCCCCGCGATCTTGGAGGAGCTCGACGCCTGACCGGGCTCAGCGTGCGGTGCCGTCGGCGCCTTCCTCCCACTCCTCCCAGCGGGTCCCTTCGTCGAGTTCACGGGGGTCGGGAGCCTCGCACTCGACCCGGTCGAGCAACGCGGCATCGTCGGTGAACTCGAGCACGCCGACCCGGCCGTCGATGACGTCGTCGACGTGGACCGCCGCCGCGCGGTACCAACTCCCGCCGTCGTGCTCCCACAGCACCCCGACGTACTCGGTCTCCACCAGCCCGCGGGTCAGGCAGCAGGTGGGGCGACGCTGCCACAGGTCCTCGATCGCATCGGAGAGGTTGTTGCGGTCGTAGCCGAGGAGCCCTGGTGCCTCGCCGTCGTGGGCGACCACATCGAGGAGCCCATCGAGGTCACGCGCGTTGAACATCTCCGAGATCACGTCGAGCGCGTCCGCCTCGGCATCGTCGCGCAACCCGGCATCGAGGTCGTCGTCGAGCAGATCGGTCTCCGGGTCGTCGAGGTGGACCCCGTAGTCATCGGTCGCGATCGTCGGGGTCGGCTCGTTCGGGTCTCGGGTCGGCCGCTCACTCGCGTCATCGAGCCGGTCGAGTTGCTGTTCCGCTGCGGCGTAGCGGGTCTCGTCGCGGTCCACGTCGGGCCCTCTCGTTGCGGTCGCACCGAGCTGCTAACGACGATGCTGCACGGTCGAGAACCAACAGACAAGGGCCCGTCGGCCCTCGACCGCGACACGCCACGTCCATGCGGGCAGCGTCCGCGTGTCAGGACAGGTGGCGTGCACGGCGTCGAGCGGTCAGGATGGGGTCCGCCACACCCGCCGGATCACCCACGGAGCCGCCGATGGAGCACGAGTTCGACCATGTCCTCAAGGACGGCACCTCGGTGCACATCCGTCCGATCCGCCCCGACGACAAGGAGCGGATGCTCGGCATGTGGGCGCGGACCTCGGCCGAGTCCCGACGTCTGCGGTTCCACGGCTCGTTCAACATGGACGAAGACAACGTCGGCCGCTTCACCGACCTCGATCCCTCGCTGCAGTACGCGGTGGTGGCGACGCGAGGTCGCGGCGACCACGAGCGCATCGTCGGGGTCAGCCGCTACGAACGTGACCCGGACCAGCCCGACCACGCGGAGTTCGCGGCACTGGTCGAGGACGGGGAGCAGGGCCGGGGCGTCGGCACGGTGCTGGTCCGTCAGGTCGCGTTGGCTGCGGCGGATGCTGGCATCACCCACCTCTCGGGGGACATCCTTTCCGACAACGTGCGGATGCTGAACCTGGTCCGTGAGCTCGGGTTGGAGTACCGCTCCGGGCACGACGGCGGCGTCGTCCGTTCCGACCTGGAGACCACGATCACCGACCGGTTCCTGAGCGTGGTCGCCGAGGAGGAGCGGCAGGCGGCCGAGGCCGCTTTACGCCGGTTCTTCCGGCCCGAGAAGGTCGCCGTGGTCGGTGCGTCACGCAACCGCACCGCGATCGGCGGCCTGCTGGTCGACAACCTGCTCAGCGACGACTTCCACGGCGTGGTCTACCCGGTCAACCCCAACGCGCCCTACGTCCAGGGGATCGTGACCTACGCGAGTCTGCGCGACTGCCCGGAGGTGCCCGACCTGGTCGTCGTCGCCGTCCCGGCCCCGATGGTCAACGAGGTGGTGGACGAGGCCGGTGAGCTCGGGGTCGGAGCGGTATGCGTCGTCTCCGCGGGGTTCGCCGAGTTGGGACCGGAGGGCGCGGAGCTGCAGGACGACCTCGCCGGACGCGCCCACGGCCACGGCCTGCGTCTGGTCGGCCCCAACTGCATGGGGGTGCTCAACGGTGCGGCTGACGTGCGGTTGAACGCGACGTTCTCCAGCACCTTCCCCGAGCCGGGCCGCGTCTCCATGTCGTCGCAGTCGGGTGCCCTGGGGCTGGCGGTGCTCGACCACGTCCACGCCCTGGGGTTGGGCATCTCCACGTTCGTCTCGGTGGGCAACAAGGCCGACATCTCCGGCAACGACCTGCTGCTGTACTGGGAGAACGACGCCGATACCGACGTGATCCTGATGTACCTGGAATCGTTCGGCAACCCACGCAAGTTCTCCCGGATCGCCCGCCGGGTGTCACGCAAGAAGCCGATCGTCGCGGTCAAGTCGGGTCGGACCGCCGCCGGTGCTCGGGCGGCGTCCTCGCACACCGCAGCCATCGGTTCGGGCGAGCGGGCGGTCGACGCGCTGTTCCGCCAGACCGGGGTGATCCGCACCGACACCTTGGAGGAACTGTTCGACGTCGCCACCCTGCTGTCCAACCAGGGACTACCCACTGGCCGCAAGGTCGCCGTGCTGACCAACGCTGGCGGGCCCGGGATCCTCGCCGCGGATGCACTCGAGTCCAACGGTCTGGAGTTGCCGCGCTTCTCCGACCGCACGATCGAGCAGCTGCGCGAGTTCCTCCCGGCCGAGGCCGGGCTGGACAACCCCGTCGACATGATCGCGTCCGCCTCGCCGGAGTCCTACGGCCAAGCGCTGGAGATCCTCTCCGACGCGGACGAGATCGACATGATCTTCGTGATCTTCATCCCGACAGCGGTCAGCGGCACCGATGCGGTCGCGGAGGCGCTGGTCGCGGCCGATGCGAGGAGCGGGGGGCAGGTCCCGATCGTCAGCGTGTTCATGTCCGCACGCGGGCTACCGACCGCGTTGACGGAGGCACGCATCGCGACCTTCTCGTTCCCGGAGACCGCCGCTCGTGCGATGGGCCGCATCGCGACCTACGCGGAGTGGCGACGTCGTCCCCTCGGTGACGTCGTCGAGCCCACCGGCATCGACCGCGACACCGCCAGCCAGGCGGTCGAAGGGGCCCTGGCCGAGGCCACCGACCCCCGTGAGGGCCTGTGGGTGTCCTCATCGACGGCGCAACGGATCCTCGAGGCCTACGGGGTCCCGCTCGCTCTCGCCGAGGTGGTGACCACCCCCGAGGAGGCTGCGGATGCGCAGGCGCGCATCGGTGCGCCTGTCGCCGTGAAGACCGCGGCGGCGATCCACAAGGCCGACGTCGGGGGGGTGCGCCTCGAGCTGACCGATCCGCAGGCGGCGGCCGATGCCGTGACCGAGATGCGTGCCAGCTTGGTGGCGCAGGACCTAGAGCACGCCGCCGAGCACTTCCTCGTCCAGGAGATGGTGGATGAGGACATCGAGATGGTGGTCGGTGTCACGCACGATCCGTCCTTCGGCCCGATCGTCGTCACCGGCGCAGGCGGCACGCTGGTCGAACTGCTGCGCGACGTCAGCGTGCGGATCACCCCCCTGACCGACACCGACGTCGACGCGATGCTGAGCGGGCTGCGGATGGAACCGCTGCTGCACGGCTACCGAGGCAGTCCGCCGGGTGACGTGGGCGCGCTGAAGGACCTGCTCTACCGCATCAACGCGATGGTCGAGGACCTACCCGAGATCAGCGAACTCGACATCAATCCGGTGTTCGTCCGCCCGGACGGTGACGGTGTCGTCGCGGTCGATGTCCGGATGAAGCTGGTCGCCAACCGCTGATCGCGTCGGTGCCGGGCGGGTTACCCGGCCACGACCGGCTCGGGCTGCGACCCGTCGACCACCACACCGAGGAGCGATGTGACCCGCATCCACGACCTACTGACCGAGCACACGACGACTTCGTTCGAGTTCTTCCCACCGAAGACCGACGCCGGACGTGAGCGACTCGAGGCGACCATCGACGAGCTCGAACCCCTCGGCGCCTCGTTCGTGTCGGTCACCTACGGCGCCGGCGGTTCCACCCGCGAGCTCACCCACGAGGTCGTGATGCACGTGCTCGAGGAGACGTCGCTGCTGCCCATGGCCCACCTGACGACGGTCATGCACACCCACGACGAGGTGGCAGCGATCCTCACCCGCTACCTCGACGCGGGTGTACGCAACCTCATGGCGTTGCGCGGGGATCCACCGGACGAGACGCACGGAGAGCCGTTCCACGCGTTCCCCCACGCGGTCGACCTCGTCTCGTTGGCTCGCGAGATCGGGGGTGAGGCGTTCTCGATCGGGGTGGCCGCCCACCCGGAGGGGCACCCGTCGGCGAGCGACCTCGAGAGCGATCGACGCCACCTCGCCGCCAAGCTCGCCATCGCGGACTTCGCGGTGACACAGTTCTTCTTCGACATCGAGCCGTACCTGCGCCTGGTCGAGGACCTCGCGGCGTTGGACTGCCACAAGCCGGTCATCCCCGGCATCATGCCGGTCACCAACGTCCGGCAGATCCAGCGCTTCGCCGAGCTGTCCGGAGCCGCCTTCCCGTCCTGGCTCGCCCAGCGGCTCCATGCTGCCGAGGACGACCCGACCGAGGTCGAGCGGATCGGGGTCGAGGTGGCGACCGAACTCTGCGAACGGTTGCTCGACATTGGCGCCCCAGGGCTGCACTTCTACACGCTCAACCGATCCACGGCGACCCGACGGATCCACGCCAACCTGGCGGGCCGGCTCCCCACCGGCGCGTAGCCGGTCGGGCCCGGGCATCGGACCGGCGCACACCAGCGAACCGAGCGTCAACCCGATGGCCTCCTGACACTGTGCGTAGCCGCCCGTCACGCTGCGTGCACTGTGCGCACGATGCACGGGTCGGCCGTGACCTGCCAGGGAGTCGCGGCGCTGACCGAGGACGAACCTTCCGACTCCCACCCCGAGGTATCGATCTGATGCGTTCCCTGTTCCGCTCCAAGCTGACCGGCAAGGCTGCCGCGTCGACGGCCGCCGGCCTCCTCATCGTCGGCGGTGGCGTTGCCGCAGCTGATCAGTTGACCGACGATGCTTCGGTCGTGCTCGCCGCCGACCACGACGAGCTCGAGCCGATCGACGAAGCAGACGACGCGAACGGCACCGACGACGGCGACAACGGCGACGAGAACGGCACCGACAACGGCACCGACGACGGCGACAACGCCGACAACGGCGACGACGGCGACCAGAACGACACCGACGACGGCGACAACGGCGACGAGAACGGCACCGACAACGGCACCGACGACGGCGACAACGGCGACGAGAACGGCACCGACAACGGCACCGACGACGGCGACAACGGCGACGCCGACAACGGCGACGCCGACGGCGACGAGAACGGCACCGACGAGGCCGAGGAGGACGGCGACGACGATGGCCGCTCGGCGACCGCTCGTGCTGTCCACGAGGCGCTGACGGGCGACGCCGACCTCGCCCCGGGCGACGAGGGCTTCGGTCAGGCGGTCGCAGAGCGTGCCCGTGACGGTGGGCTCGGCCAAGAGGTCTCGGAGGCCGCTCGCAACGCTGACCGTGACGGCGACGGCGACGGCGACAACGGCGACAACGACAACGGCAACGGCAACGGTGACAACGGCAACGGTGACAACGGCGACGGCAACGGTGACAACGGCGACAACGACGCCGAGGTCACGACCGACACCGCGGACGACGCCCCTGGCCGCAGCGGCAACGCCCCAGGCAACGGCAACGGCCCAGGCAACGGCAACGGCCCGGGCAACGGCCGCGGTTGACCCTCGGCCGCCTGGCCGCGCCGAACCGAACGGGACGGCGCGGCCAGGCGGGTCGGTCAGTCCTTCGGCACGAACCGCTGGATCTGCGGCAGGGCCACGGCCGCGACGACGAGCTTGATCGCGTCACCGATGAGGAACGGGACGGTCCCTGCCGCGATCGCCTCGCCGGGCCCCATCCCCAGCACGATGCCGAGCACCAGCGTCCCGAGGCCCAGGATCACGACGTTGCCGAGCGCCATCGCCACGGCAGCACCACCGACGCGGTCCACCAGCCCGTTCCTGGCGAGCCGTCCGACCAGCCAGGCGGCCACCACGAAACCGGCCACGTAGCCCAGCGACGCCCCGCCGGTGACCGCGAACCACGGGACGCCGGCGAGCCCGACCAGGCCGTACACGGCCGCGCCCACGGACGCGCGACCAGCACCGAGCGCGGCCGCGCCGAGCAGCACCACCAGGGTCTGGCCGGTCACCACGATGGGGGTGTTGGGCAACGGGACCGCCAGCTGCGCGCTCGCCGCGATCGCCACCGCGAAACCCAGCACGAGGACCACATCACGGACGATGGTCCCGGGCAGTCGGTCCGCGAGGACCGGCGCGACGGGTCGAGCGGACAACGGTGACGTGCTCATGGCGGACTCCTGGTCGGCGGCGGGCGAGAGGCTAGCCGACGGAGGGGGGCGAAGACGATGCCGTCATACGGCCGTGCTGTGGGAGCCGGACCGTCGCCGTCACGCCGTCCTCACCCGACGCCAGCTCCAGATCACCACCGAGCCGCTGGGCGAGCCGCCTGGCCGTGTAGAGCCCCATCCCCATCCCCGGATGCTGCCGCACCAGCGAGGTATCGCCCTGGGTGAACGGCTGGAACGCCGCCTCCCCGAAGCCTGGGGGCATCCCGGGACCGCGATCACGGACGCTGAGGACGACGTCTCCGGCCTCGTGTTCGCAGCGGACTTCGATGGGCTGATCCGCCGGCGCGAACTTCGCGGCGTTGTCCAGGAGGCATCGGACGGTCAACCACAGCTCCGGTTCGACCGCCACGACCGACCGGTCCGACGGGAGGATCAGCTCCAGCCGGCCCACCAGCTCCGGTCGGATCGAGGCAGCGGCGTCGCGCGTCAGGGCGGCGAGGTCGACCCGGATCGGTGCGCGGCGGTCCCTCCCGACGGGCGCCAGCTCATCGGAGACCAGAGCACCGACGGCACGATCGTCCGCCCCCTGCTCGAGCTCGTCCGCGGCCGCCAGGATCACCTGGAGCATCTCTTCGAGTCGAGTGGTGGACCGTCGGGCGGCGTCCAGCAGGTCGTGGTAGTCGGGCGAGACGTGCTCGGGGCGCGATCGGAGGGTCTCGATGCTGCCCCGGATGACCGTCAACGGGGTACGAAGCTCGTGGGAGATCAGCTGGACCAGTTCGGCACGCTCTCGCGCGAGCGCACGCTCCCGCTCCACGATGGCACGTTCCCTCGCCACCTCATGGGACCGCTGGTCGGCTCGGGCGGAAGCGAGCAACCCCGTGGTCACACCGATCAGCGGCAGGACGATCGCGGCAGCGACCACGTCGCCACCCTCCGAACCCGCCAGCCACGCGAGACCACAGGCGAGCAGACCGGCCGTCGTGCCGGCCCGAGCCCCGAACCGCAACGCGGTCAGCATCACCGGGGCCACGAACACCGGGATGGCGAACCGGGGATCGACCAGCCACGCGAGCGTCGAGGTACCGACGCTGAAGATCGCCAGGAGCCCGGCGATGGCTGGACCGGACGGGACCGTCTCGGGCGAGACGAGCACCGTCCGTCGGGCGCGCGCGTGACGCGCCCGCGTGGCGCGTCCGCTCATCCGTCCTCCCTGTCCGGCCCGTTGGCCGTGTTCGACATCCCTCAGCCGCGGGCTCGGTACGGGACGGCCGCACCCCCCGCCCACCGGGGCCCGAGCCCGCAGGGCTCGGTCCGGTGGGCGGGCCCCCCGGTCGGGTGCGCCCCCGACCGGGTGGGGATCGGCCGGGAGCCGGGCGGCGAGGAGAGAGCCGCCCAGGAGGTGGTCCGGGGGAGGCCGGGATGTGTGAGCGTCGCCTCAGAAACCGAGGTTCGCGACCCCGGCGAAGGCCGGCTGAGCGGCCAGGACGAGCAGACTGGCGGCACTGAGGACGGTGACGAGGCGACGCTTCACGGGGGACCTCCGGGTGGTGTTCGAAACGGGAGCCGTCGGTCGAGGGCGAACCTGTTCACCCCGCGACGACACCCTGAACAGAACCGCATCGGTGTCTCAGCGGTGTCTCAACCGCGCCGCCACGTCACGCCCACCTTGCGCTCACCCCGCGCGCACCCCCCGGGTGGGGACCTCCAGACCTTGCTCGCGGAGCGCGGCCAGGTCGCGCCGTACCGTGGCTGGGCTGACGTCCAGCGCTTCGGCGAGGTCCCCGACCGTCGGGGCGCCACCTTGCCTCTCGACCTCCGCGGTGACCCGCAGCAGGATCGTGCGGCGGCGATCGACCGGGTCGGGCGGATCCCCGTCGACCGCGGCGGTGTCCACGTGCACCTCGATCCGCTCCCCGGACCTGAGCGGACGCCCGAGCGGTGCCTCCCGGGTGGCGACCGTGAGTTCCCGCCAGGTCCCGGTCGGCCGCGGCAGGCCGGCGAGCACCTGCCGGTGCTCCGGGATCGACCCGGCTCGCTCGCGGTCATCGGCAGTCAGCGTGTCGAGCTGGGCTTCCAGCTCACGCCGAGCGAGCGTTGCCGCCTCATCGGCTTCGCCCCACCGACCGACCGCCGACAAGGCGACGGCGTACTGATGCCGGACGAGGTACGCGCGCTCGACCCCGGCGTGGAGCGCCCCGGATGCCAGATCGGCCTCCTCGAGCGCAGCGTGGCGGTCGTCCAGCCCGAGCAAGGCAGCCGACCGCCACGCTCGAAGCGTCGGCAGGACATCGACGATGCCGTGCGCCTCGGCGTGCCCGATCGCGTCGCTGAGGGCCCGAGCGGCCCGCTCGGGTTGCCCGTCAGCAAGGTGCAGTTCCCCGCGTCGGCGGGCCAGCAACAGACCCACCCAGGTGCCGGGTTGCGCTTGCGCCTCACCCCGGTCGAGGTACGCACGCGCCTGGCCCAGGTCCTTCCGCCGGAGCGCGACCCCGGCCAGGATCTCGTAGGCGAGCGGGGTGAAGACCGGGTCGTCCAGTAGCTCGAAGAAGGTCAGGGCCCGCTCCGCCTCGGCCCGTGCTTCGCGATCGTCGCCCAAGACCGCGTGCAGCAGGCCCGCCCGGTTCACCCGGGTCGCGGCTTCGCCTCGCTCGTCGCCCAGGAGCGAGAACAGCTCCGCCGCCGCGGTGTGGTCGGCGAACGCATCCGCGAGCGCTCCGCTGACGTAGCTGGCGTTGGCCCGGTTGACGCGGTTGACCGCCTCGCCGCGCCGGAACCCGATGGCGACGGCCCGGTCGATCCCGCGCGAGTACAGCTCGATCGCCTCGTCAGCGTCCCCGGTCTCCATCCGGACCGCACCGAGAACCCCGAGCGCGATCACCTCCTCGCGGACCGCGTTCCACCTCGACGCGGTCGCCAGGACCACGTCGAGCACCTCGATCGCCTGGTCGTAGCGCTGCAGCTCCCGCAGCACCGAACCGAGCTGCGCCCGGGCGGCCAGGGCGACCTTTGCGCTCGCCGCCGCGGCGACCGCCCGCTCCAGGTCGACGGTCGCATCCTCGAGCTGACCGGACCACGCCGCCACCGAGGCCCGCGCCACCAGGCTGTCTGCCAGCACGTCCGGTTCGTCGAGCTGCTCGGCGACCGCGACCGCGTGATCCGCCGCTTGCCGGCCGACGCCCACGTCACCGAGGTGGCCCGACAGCAGCGCCCGGCGTCGGGCGACCTCGACCTCGCGGGCCGGGACCCCCTCCGTCAGCACGGTCAGCTCATCGAGCAACTCCCGCTGCGCTTCGCGATCACCGAGGACGTCCAGGACGCTCTCCAGCTCGGTGAGCACCTCCACACGCGTACTGATGCTCGCCGGCGTGAGTGCGAGCTGTCCACGGGCACGCTGCAGCAGGTCCGCAGCGGCGGCGTAGGCGTGGACCTCGGCGGCCGCCTGCCCCGCACGGTGCAGGTAGCCGACCGCCTCTTGGGGCGAGCCACCCGCCTCGTAGTGGCGTGCGAGCCGCTCGGTCGCCTCCGGTTCCACCGCTTGCAGCGCGGACGCCAGTCGCCGGTGGGTGGCGCGTTCCACCTCGCCGTCCAAGGCGCTGACCGCGACCCGGCGCAACTGCTCGTGGTGGACGACGAACCGCTCACCCACCGGCGCCAGGAAGCTGCGACGGACGAGTCCGTCGACCGCCTCGACCAGCGTCTCCCGGGGCAGGTCGCTGGCCAGCGCGAGCACCTCGAGATCGAGGGGGTCGCCGGCCAGAGCGGTCAGTTCCAGCACGGTGCGCGGCTCCGGCCTGAGCCGGTCGAGCCGGTCGTCCAGGAGCTCCCAGATCCCGCTGGGAACCGGCAGGTCCGTCGGATCGTCCTCACCCAGCATGTCCAGACGCTGCTGCTCGGACAGCGAGCGGATCGTCTCCACCAGGAAGCGGGGGTTGCCGCCGGTCTCGCGATGCAACCGCTGGACCGCTCCGGACGCCACGCTGAACCCGCGACCGAGCACGCGGACCAGTTCGCCGGTGGAGAACACGTCCAGCGGTGTGAGCTGCACCCGCTCCGGCCGCAGCGCACGGTCCAGTTCACGCAGCGCGGCCCAGACGTCGTCGTCAGCTCGGGCCTCCTCCCCCCGGTAGCCGGCGAGCACGACCAACCGCCGCTGTGGCAGGTGCTCCGCGACGCCGGCCAGAACCTCCAGTGACTCCAGATCGGCGACGTGCGCGTCGTCGACGACCAACAGCAGCGGGTCGATCTCCGCGAGAGCGACCAGCACCCGGCTCAGCGCCTCGCGCATACGTTGGGCGCTGTCGAGCGACGCGAGCTCGGCCGGGCGCACCCCACCTGCCGGGCTGCTGCCCCACTCGATGGCGGGCGCGAGCTTCGCCGCCTCCGCAAGCCACACCGCTCCGACCCGCGGACGGAGTTGCTCGACCCGCAGGCGCGTCAGTCCCTCGTCCAACAGATCCTGGACGACCCCGTACGCCCGCCGTGAGCGGTGTCCCCGGCTCCCCGACCACGCGGTCGCGAAGCCACGCCAGTGGGCGTCGTCCACCACCTCGTCGAGCAACCGCGAGGTCCCGACCCCCGCGTCGCCCTCGACCAGCAGCGCCCCACCGTGGCCGCCCAGGGCACGCTCCAACACGGTCACCGCGATGTCACGTTCCGGGTCGCGACCGACCAGGGGGACACGCTCGGGCAGCGGCGTCGGCTCGGTCGGCGCCGCGCCCGGACGGCGCTGCTCGACCAGCCGCCGGTAGAGCTCGAAGGTCTCCGCGGACGGTTCGGTCCCCAGCTCATCGGCGAGCACCTCCCGGATCCGCTCGAACTGCCGGATCGCGTCACTCGGGCGTCCCAACAGGACCGAGAGGCGCATCACCTCGCGGTGGGCGTCCTCCCGCAGCGGGTCCTCGTTCGTCAGCCGGCGGGCGTAGACCAGGGCGTCCTCGTAGGCGGTGTGGGCCTTGGCCAGTCCGACCAGCCACCCGAGGGCCTCCACGTAGCGCTGGTGTAGCCGCTCGCGTTCCACGACGACCCACGGGTCGTCGTGCCCGGCCAGGAACTCCCCGCGGTACCCGGCGACCGTCGCCTCCAGATCCGTCAGGTCCCGCACCCTCGCGTCGGCAGCACCCCGCCGCTCGCGGGCACGGTCCAACCCTCGGGTGAACTCCTCGACGTCGACGATGCACGGCGCATCGGATGCGAACCCGATCGCGTCGGTGGTGACGTCGAGGTAGTCGACGTCACCGCGGAGCTCGCTCAACGCGTCCTGCGCCTGCCACAGCGTGTGGCTGAGCCGGCGGCGTCCCCGGTTCGCGGGCAGCTCCGGCCAGAACCGGTCCACCAGCCGCTCGCGAGGATGGCGGATGCCGCGGTTGACGGCGAGGTAGGCCAGGAGCGCCCGGGCGGCACGTGCGGGCACCGGCGGGACCGTCTCGTCCCCCCGGCGCAGCCGGAAACCGCCGAAGAGCAGGACCTCGAGTGGCTCCACGGTCCCTCCCGGTCACGCACCGTGGGCAAGGGTACGTCCATGGTGAGCGCCACGTACACATCGATCACGCACGCATGCCGGCGACCGGCGCGCAGCGCGTCACCGCGCGTCGAGCAACCGCTGACCATCCTCGAGTTCGCGCACGAGCACGTCGGGGACCGGCTCGTCGAGCAGCAGGACCTCCGCGCCCGCCTCCGTCTGGTGGTCGTGGACGTCGAACGAGACGCGCCGGATGTCGTCCGGCTCCAGCCCTCGGGCCGACCAGGCGAGGTCCGTGATCCGGACCAGGTCCAGCGTGTCGGAGAGCCGCATCTGGTCCAGCAGCGTGTCCAGCCGCCCGCGCAACTCGTACGCCGAGCCGACGTCGCCGACCGAGGACACCAACTCCAGCATCAGTTCCTGCTGTCGCTCGATCCGGGTCAGGTCATCCACCCCGTCCTTGTACCGCCAGGTGCCGTCGACCTCCTCGAGGGTGCCACGGGACCGCACCCAACCGAGCGCCTGCTCGCCATCGGCGTCGACGCACCCACCTGGCAGGCCCCAGTCCTCATCGACCTTGGGATCGCGGACGGGGTTGTCGGTGCAGACCTCGACCCCACCGAACTCGTCGACGACGGTCTCGAACCCCTCGAAGTCCATCTCCACGACGTGGTCGATCGTCAGTTGGGTCACCTGCTCGACCATCGCCGCGGTCAGTTCGATCCCGCTGGCGTCGGAACCGCAGCCGTACAGCCCTGCGTTGAGCCGAGTGCGATGCCCCTCGCAGGGGTTGTCCACCCACAGATCGCGGGGGAGGGAGAACAGGACCGGCTCACCCTCCTCCAGGAGCAGGCCGACCGCGATGGCATCAGCCCGCTCATCGCCCTCCTCCAGCCCTGCGTCGGAGCCGAGGACCAACACACTCTCGTAGGCGACGTCCTCGGCCGGCGAAGGTCCTCCCTCGGGCGGCTCGACGGACTCGACCGTGACCGCAGGGGCGTCGTCACCGGCCGCCTCGTCCGCGTCCTCGTCGTCGAGCAGGTCCCGACCCCGGTCGGGATCGAACGAGGATCGCTCAGCCTCGCTCACCGGCCCGACCACGGCCGCCGCGCCGGCTCCGATCAGCAGCAGACCGCCGGCGACGCCGGCCACGAGGAGCTTGCTGCGGCGAGTCACGCTGTCCCCCACGGGCGGTGGCGGCCATCTCGGTCGAACTCCCAGGCTGGAGTACCGCCGAGGCCCGTGTCACCAGCGAACGGACACCGTGACCTGCCCGCGTCCGCGGCGGACGGACCGGTGACCGGTGACCGTCCGCCGGGGGCGCGCGGTCGGGCTCACGTCCCCGGGTTGAGCACCCGAGGATCGAGGTCGGGGTAGTTCGCGAGGTAGTCCGCACGGTCGGCCGTGAGCTTGCCGACCACCGATCGGTACTCGTCCGCACGGTCTTGGCGCTCGTACAACCGCCGGGGCTGGAGCAGTTCGGGGTCGTCGAAGCCGGGGATGGACTCCGCCACCTCGTAGCCGAAGTCCGGGTCGGTGGTCCACTCGATCGTGCCGTCCACGATGCCGTGCTGGACGGCCGCGGAGTGCTCGATGCGGACCTTCTTCGACCGGGGGTCGTCGTCGGGGCCGCCGACCCGGCCGGTGTTGAGCAGGTAGACCTCCAGCGGCGAACCGTCGAGCAGTTCGAGGAACCGGTTCGCCTGCGACGCGTCGTTCTCGAACCAGAACGGGTTGGTCCCCGGGACCCGGAGGCTCTTACCCGCCTCAGCGGCGCCGCCGGCCGAGGTGCCCTTGGTCTCACCGAGCATGAAGTAGTAGGCGGCCTGCTCCGGCTTGAGCTTGGCGACCGCCGGGATGATGTTCTCGTTGCGGTTGAGGATGAACAGGTACTTCGCCGGCGGCAGATCGCGCGGGTCGCGGTGGCGGATGTTGGCCAGCGGGAAGGTGCACCGGCCGTTGGCCGTGTAGCCGGTGTCGAAGAAGTCGACCTTGCCGTCCTCGTCGACCGACACCGACTCCAGCCAGGCGTCGGGGCGGGTCGCGCCGCCGTAGATCGTCGGCTCGTCGTCCGGGTCGAGCCCGAAGGTCTTGGCGAAGCACCCGTCCTCGGAGGTGTAGACCTTGCCGTGCGGCAGCAGGGCGACGAAGTCGTCCTGCACCGGTAGGGAGCCCTTGACGTTGCGGAACGTGGTCGTCGTCTTCCCCGTCCCCGAGAGACCGATGATCAGCGCCAACTCCTCCTCACCGGACGCGGTCTGGTCCGCCGGGAAGGTCTTGGCCCCCGAGTGCATCGCCAGCCCGCCTCGGTCGTAGACCAGGCGGTTCCACATGCGCAACCCGCCCATCTTGGACTCACCGAAGTAGTCCGACCCAAGGACCCGCGTCGTCCAGTTGTCGAGGTCGACCATGATCAGGCAGTCGTCCGGCATCCCCTCCGCGGCCAGGTTCGGCGTGTAGATCACCGTGAACTGCGCCTCGAAGCCGTCGTCGGGCGGGAACCACAGCTGCTCCTGCATCCCGGGGACGTTGGCGTTGGCCTGCTCCATGAACAGCTGCGCCCCGGTGCGGAACTCTGCGTCGGGGCCGATGTAGCCCTCGAGCAGGAGCATGTCCTGCTCGGCGATGTAGGCGTCCTGGACCGCTGCCCACGCTTCCGCGTCGGCACGCGACATCGTCGGCTTCCCCGTCGGCTGGTCGGAGACGAAGAACGTCGACGCCGCCAGACGCGACTTGATCCGCGCCTTGTAGTTGATGTTCCCGAACTCCGTCAGTTGGGCGTTGGGCATCCGCTCCAACGCCCAGGACCGCATCTGCTCCTGCGACGGGTTCACCGCCACGGACCTCGCCAACGGCAACTCTGTCACGACCGACCTCCTCGACCACCGGGCCAGGCTTCGGCACCTGGATGCCGTCGACCTTAGTGAGGTCACCTGCCATCCCCCGAACCGACGAGCCTCCCCCCGAGGGGGCCCCGATCCCGGATCGGCGATTCATCCGCGAGATCACCGCTGGAAGAACCGGGGTACGTGTGCGCAATCATCACCGCCATACCCGGCTATCATGACCGAAGAGCGGCCCGTTGCTCCCGCAAACGCAACGTCCAATGTGGGGGCGACCGATCAAGGAGTTCGGGCGTGGCGAAGAAGATGACAGATGAGCATAAGGCTGCCCTCGCCAAGGGACGTGCGCAGGGCAAAGCGGTCCGGGATTACCTCGCCGCGCTCGAACAGGAACGCCGCCCAGGGCGCCGGGTCGATCGTGAGACGATCGAGGCCAAGATCCCGGAGATCCAGGGCCAGATCGATGCGGAAGCCGATCCGGCCAAACGGGTCGAGTTGATCCAGAAGCGCCTCGACCTCGAGGAACGTCTTGTCGAGTTGGGCAACGAGCCCGACCTCGAGAGCCTCGAGGCCGCATTCATCGATGCGGCCGCGGAGTACTCCGAGCGCAAGGGCATCACCTACAGCGCATGGCGAGAGGCCGGGGTGCCGGCCGCCACCTTGAAGGCGGCCGGGGTGAAGCGGACACGGCGACCGACGACCTGACCCGAACGGCTGGCTGGCGGCAGGACCGGCCAGCCAGCCGACCCGCGCAACTCCACGTGGGCTCGGCCAGCGTGCCGAGCGGCCCGTCAGCGCCCCAGGACCGCCGGCTGGGCCGGTGCCACGACGGCGTCACGTGCCCGGCTGCCGCACGCGTCGAACGCCTCGATGAAGCGGCTCGCGTCGCGACGGTGTGCCTCGAGGGCCGAGGGTTCCTCGCTGATCGCCTGGACGACCTCGAACTGCTGGTAGCGGTCCGCCGCGAAGGCCTGTCTGCGCCGTCCCACCGCGCTGCGGACCGTCTCGACCGCGGCGTCGACCTGCGCGTCGACATCGGTGAGCAGTGAGGCAGCGATCTCGTCGAGGCGTCGCAGGATCGTCTCCCTCGCCGCGTCGAGGCTGCGCTGCTTGCCGATGCTACTGGCGAGCTTCCAGCCCACGAGCGCACCGCCGACCAGCCCGATGGGACCGAGCAGGGCCGCGCCGGTCGCCAGCGCCACCCCGCCACCGGCGGACAGTCCACCGACGACGGCGCTGGTCCGCGTCGCCTGTCGGCTGCGAGCCTCGGCCTGGGTCAGCTTCTGATGCTGGTCGGGCGTGACCAACAGCGCGTTCGGCGAGAGCCGGACGCTCGGAAGGTTGGGAGCCAGATCGGTCATGACCGCGTCGAAACGCTCCTGGAGCTGCCGTTGGAGCCGCTCCACGAGGTGCGCGAAGCCCTCCTCGAACTGCCGTGACGCCAGCTCGCCAGCCACCTCCAACTGCCGCCGGAACCGCGAGGAGAACGCCTCGACCTCCTCCAGGGTCTCCAACTGCTCCAGCTCTCGTTTCGCACGACTGAACGGCTGCAGGACCAGCCCACGGATCCGCATCCGCAGCGGCGCGACGTCGGTCAGCGCCATCGATACGGCCTCGTCGAAACGCCGCTCGAGCTGCGCGATGTTGCCGTCGAGCTGTGCACGGAACGTCTGGAGCTGCTGCGGGTCCTCGAGCAACTGCTGTCTGACCTGGACCTCGGCCTGCGCCATCTCGGTGATGCGCACGATGCGATCCGAGGCCTCGCGCAGCACCTCACGACCCGCGTGCTCGGACAGGTAGTTCTCCAGGTCACGCAGCAGCCGGTCGGCACCGGACCGCTTCCACAGGTCGATGTCGTCGTGCTGCCGGGCCTGCCACGCCTCAAGCGCGCAGACCGGGTAGACGCGGACCTCCCCGGAACGACCGGCCTTCTTCGAGGCCTCCACGATGCGCCGGCCGACGTACTCGAGCACCTCCCCGCGCATCGTCGGGTCGTGGAAGTGCTGCGGGTACATGTTGCAGACCAGGAAGGTCTTGCGCAGATCGCGCCCGACCACCTGCTCGAGGAACCCGAGCTCGGTCGCCCCGACCGTCGGTGGCGACAGGAACAGGACCACCCCGGCGTCGACGACGTCGAGCTCCTGCAACGTGCGCTCGGTGTAGACCTCGTCGGCCTCCGCATCGTCGAGCCCGGGCGTGTCGATCAGCCGCGTGCCGTTGCGGAGGAAGCCGACCGGCACCGTCTGCTCCACGACGGTCACCCCGAGCTGGTTGTTCGGGTTTGCCTTCTGGGACGTGTAGGCCGACACCTCCTCGACGGCCACGTGTCTGATGGTCCCGTCGGCGAAGTGCACGACCGCGCCCGGCGTGTCGCCGTACGAGACGTAGACCGGCACGGCGGTCTCGGGGGTCACGTGCATCGAGGAGACCTCGCGCCCGATCAACCCGTTGAGCAGGGTCGACTTGCCCCGCTTGATCAGCCCGAAGATGCCGACCGTGAACCGCGTCGACTCGAGGTCACGGCGGACCAGGTCGAGCTCGTGGGCGATCAGGGAGTCGGACTCGCGGGAGCCATCGACCTCGAGGGCGCGGCGCTCCTGGAAACGGGACCAGACCTCCTCGACCTGCGCGAGCGCGCCGAGCAGCGCCTCGCGCTCCACATCGAAGTGGTCGAGGAACTCTGCCACCGTCCCTGGCCTTCCCTCCTGGGCGCGACACGTGTCACCGCCGAACCGACCGTCCGCCACCAGCATCGACGCCCCCACGCCTCAGCTTGAGAGCCCTTTGCGGGTCGCACGCGTCCCCGACGCCGCGCGCTCGTTCGGACGCGCACTCAGCTGGGGACGTCGCAGAGGTGGGCCCAACCCTCGTCGTCGACCCGGAGTCGACCCTCGCCGACGAGCTTGTCGATACCCGCACGGGTCGATGCCTCGGCTGCCGGCCACAGCCGCCGGTCGACGTCGGCGTAGATGCGTGCCACCAGATCGGCGGGTTTGGCCGGGCCGTCGGCCAACGCCGCGAGCAGTTGGCCCTCCCGGTAGCGGCGGTGCTCGGCGTAGTAGCGCAGAACCGCCGTCGGGTCCTCGGTGAGCGCCGGCCCATGCCCCGGGTACAGCGCATCTGGCCCCAGGTCGAACACGCGGCGCAACGACGCCAGGTAGGCGCCGAGGTCCCCGTCGGGGTGCGCGACCACGGAGGTGCCCCGCCCGAGGACGTGATCGCCGGACAGCAGCACCCCGGACGGCAAGCGGACGGCGAGGTGGTCACGGGTATGCCCCGGCGTCGCGACCAGTTCGAACGCCAGCCCAGCCCGGTGCAGGACCGTGCCATCGGTCAGCGTCGCGCTCGCCCGGCTGGCGACGTCGGACGTGGCCGCCCACGCATCCACCCCGAACCGGGTGGCCCAGGGCCGCGCCGCCTCCGCATGGTCAACGTGATGGTGCGTGACCAGGATGGCGCTCACCGACGCATCACGGGCGCTGAGGGCGTCCTCGACCGCGGTCAGGTGCTCGGGATCGTCCGGGCCGGGATCGACGACCACCACCTCGCCGCTGCCGGGGGCACCGACCAGGTAGGTGTTGGTGCCGTCGAGCGTCATGGGTGACGGGTTGTCGGCCAGCACCCGCACGGTCAACTCGTCGAGATGAGTGACGTGCGCCAGCCGCCCGAAGTCGGGCAGCTGCCAGCTCGTGCGGGGGTCGACCGGAGCGGTGGGGAACTCCAT
>SKJX01000019.1 GCA_007121785.1 Nitriliruptoraceae bacterium | reverse complement strand
CGTGCTCCATCTGCTCGTCGAAGTCCTCCTGGGTGA
This sequence comes from Nitriliruptoraceae bacterium, assembly GCA_007121785.1. Lineage (GTDB taxonomy): Bacteria > Actinomycetota > Nitriliruptoria > Nitriliruptorales > Nitriliruptoraceae > SKTG01. The sequence goes on along the minus strand of SKJX01000019.1, from coordinate 31,698 downwards.
ACGGCAGCTGGGTGGGGGAGAGCTGCGCTTCCTCGATGGAGGGGATGTCGTCGGGCTCGTGCAGGATCGGTCGGTGGGCGTAGGAACCGACCTCCATGTCGCCGCCGTTCTGGCGTTCGTACATGAAGGTGTCCATGTCGCGGACGATCGGGTAGGAGATCTCCGAGCGGGTGGCCTCCAGCTCCGGGATCGGACCGACGTCCAGCATCTGGTGGACCGCGGGCACCAAGGGGATCCGTGCACCCGCCATCGCCGCGATGCGGGGGCTCCACACCCCGCACGCCACCACGACGTGGTCACAGGCGACCCGGCCACGGTCGGTGACGACCGCGACGACCTGGCCGCGCTCCACCTCGACGTCCAGCACCTCGGTGTTGGCGGACACGGTCAGCGCGCCAGCGTCGATGGCGCGCTGGCGCATGATCGTGCCGGCCTGCAGGGAGTCGACCACCGACACGCTGGGGGTGTAGAAGGCGCCGAGCACGATGCTGGTGTCCACGAACGGGGCCAGCTCCCGTACGCGTTCCGGACCGATCAGCTCCGATTCGATACCCCAGGCCAGCGACGAGGCCATGCGGCGGCGCAGCTCCTCCATCCGCGCCTCGGTCCGGGCGATCTCCAGACCGCCGGTGGTGGTCTGTACACCCATCGCCTCGTACTGGCGCTGGGACTCCAGGGTCAGTTGGGCGATCTCCTTGCTGTGATCGACGGGGAAGATGAAGTTCGATGCGTGGCCGGTCGAACCACCGGGGTCCGGCAGAGGCCCCTTGTCGACCAGCACGATGTCGGTCCAGCCACGGTCCGCCAGGTGGCCGACGATCGAGTTGCCGACGATGCCGGCTCCGATCACGACCACGCTGGCCCGTTCGACGAGTTCGCTCACGGCACGTCCTCCCTCGCCCTGACGGGCGTCCGCTCCTCGCGGTGTTCCACCCCGGCGTCTGGACGCGTGGGGCGCTCCCTGCCCGGACGGGTGTCCGGGGTCTGTCCGGAGGTCCCCTCCGGTAGGTCTGGCGACCGACGGCTCCGTGTTGCCCGTCGGTCCGCTTGCGGTGGCAGCTGCGGTGGGGGCGTCGCCCTACAGCAGCTGCCGGATCTGGCGTTCGAAGTCCTCCACGTGTTCCCGGGCGACGGCCGCCGCGTGGTCGCCGTCACCCTGTTCGATCGTGTCGAGCAGAACCCGGTGGTCATGCACCGCGTCCTCGAGCCGTTCCACCCGCTCGAGTGCCAGGAACCACAGGCGCAGGGCCAGGACGTAGGCACGGTCGGCTGCGGCCTCCAGGAAGGAGTTGCGAGCCAGCCGGTAGATCAGGCGGTGGATCCGTTGGTCGAGGTGGATCAGGTGACGCTCGTCAGCGTCGTCGTGGACCCGCTCGAGCTCGGACCGCAGCTGGGTGAGCTCGGCACGGTCGGTCTCGGTGATGCGTTCGGCAGCGAGCCGGGCGGCGAACCCCTCCAGCTCGACGCGGAGCTCGGAGATCCCGCGCAGGTCGCCGACATCGACCGCGCCGACGTAGATCCCCCGTCGTGGCCACACCTCGACCAGCCCGTCGTCGGCCAGTCGGTGCAGCGCTTCACGGACCGGTGTGCGTCCCAGCCCGAACTCCTGGCACAGGTCGCGTTCGTTGACCAACGAACCGGGAGGCAGTGCGAGCGTCACGATGCGGTCGCGGAGCAGGTAGTACGCCTGCTGGCTGAGGCTGGCCGTGGCGGCGTGATCGGGTACCAGGACCGCCAGGTCCGTCAGCGGTGTGGTCGCGGAGGTCGTGGCAGGCTCCGGTGTCGGGGGATCCGGGCGCGACCTTACTGATATATCAGTCGTATGGCAAGAGGTATGTCAGTAGGTCGCGGCGGGCGCCTGCCCTGCCGCACACGACGATGCGCCGGCCCGGATGGGCCGGCGCATCGCCTCGGTCGTCCTGCGGTGGGGCCCGCAGGTCCGCGCGGTCAGTCCTTCGTGCTCGGTCGGATGACCAGGACCGGCGCCTTGGCGTGCCGGGTCACCTGCTCGCTGACCGAGCCGAGCTTGAGGCCGCCGAAGCCGCCCCTGCCTCGGGAGCCGACCACGACCAGATCGGCGTCACGTGACCGTTCGACCAGCGCCCGGGCAGGCCGCCGGTCGGCGATGACCGACCACTCGACCTTCAGATCCGACAGGTCGACGTCGATCTCATCGAGCCACTTGCCCAGCTGGTCGGTGTACCGCTGGCGCGCCGCCTCGAGGTCCTCCTTCTTGTCCTTGCCGTGCTCCGGTGGAACCGGGAACGCGGTCACCTGTTCCGGTGGCGCGAACACGTGGACGATCTCCAACGTGGCCCCGCGCATCCGGGCTTCCTCAGCGGCGCGTCGCAGCGCCTCCACCGAGGAGTCAGATGCGTCGGTCCCCGCCAGGATCCGGTCCATGGTCTCGGCAGTTTGATCCGCCATAGCAATGACCTCCTCGGTCGTTCAGGCCTTCTCGCCCGTGTCGTCGTCCCTGCCGCTCGGTGGGGAGGGCTTCGGCTGATGCGTCAGCGCCTCGGTCTCGCCCTCGCCCTCGAAGATGGGTGCGGTGACGATGTCCTGCAGGGTCACGCCGTCGCGTTCGCTGCGCAGGCCCTTGAACAGCCCCAGCATCACCACGAGCAGGACGACCGTGAACGGCAGGCCGGTCGCGATCGCACCGGCTTGCAGCGCTCCGAGACCGCCGGCGACCAGCAGCACGGCGGCGACCGCACCCTCGGAGATGGCCCAGAAGATGCGCAGGCCGACCGGTGGGTGCAGGCTTCCGCCCGAGGCGATCATGTCGATCACGAACGACCCGGAGTCGGAGCTGGTGACGAAGAACACGGTGATCACGAAGACCGTCACGATCGTGGTCAGCAGCGGCACCGGAAGGACGTCGAGCATCGCGAACATCGCGAGGGACTCGTCGAAGCCGGCGTCCTCCATCGCGCCGTAGATGTCGGCCGTGCCCTCGCTCTGGAACGCGATGCCGGTGTTGCCCATCACGGTGAACCAGGCGAAGGAGACGATCGACGGGACGAGCAGCACACCGAGGACGAACTCGCGGATCGTGCGGCCACGCGAGATGCGCGCGATGAACATGCCGACGAAGGGTGCCCAGGAGATCCACCAGGCCCAGTAGAAGATGGTCCACGCCGACAGGAAGCCGGCGTCATCCGCGGAGTAGCTGCCGGACCAGAACATCAGGTCCACGAAGTTGAAGATGTAGTTGCCGACGTTCTCCACGTAGGCGCCCAGCAGGAGCAGCGTGGGCCCGACGATGGCCACGAACAGCATCAGCAACCCGGCGAGGGTGATGTTCAGCTCGGAGAGCCGACGGATGCCCTTGTCGATCCCGGTCACGACCGAGATGGTCGCGGCCAGCGTGATGATCGCGATCAGCAGGACCTGGGTGCCCGTCCCGATCGGGACGTCGAACGCGGAGTTGAGCCCGGCGTTGATCTGGGCGACACCGAGGCCCAGCGAGGTGGCGATGCCGAACATGGTCCCGAAGATCGCCAGGATGTCGACCAGGTTGCCCCAGAACCCGTGGATCTTCTCACCGATCAGCGGGTAGAGCGCGGACCGGACCGTCATCGGCAGGTTGTGCCGGAACCCGAAGTAGGCCAGCGACAGCCCCAGGACCGCGTACACCGACCAGGCGCCGAGGCCCCAGTGGTGGAACGTGATCACCATGGCGTCGACCCCGGCGGCTTCGGTGCCGCCTTCGGTCCGAGGTGCGTCGATGAAGTGGAAGATCGGCTCCGCCACGCCCCAGAAGACCAGCCCGATCCCCATGCCGGCGCTGAAGAGCATCGCGAACCAGGTCAGGTACGAGTAGTCCGGGCGGGAGTCGTCGGGGCCGAGTCGCACCCTCGAGTACTGGCCGACCACCAGGTAGAAGAGGAACACGATGAACGCGGCGACGGCGGCGATGAACAGCCAGCCGAACGTCTCGGTGATCCAGCCTTGGATGTCGCCGAGGATCCCTTCGGCCTGGTCGCTCGCGAAGGAGCCCCAGAGCACGAACCCGATGATGACGATCGCGGAGACCGGGAACACCACCGGGTGGATGTGTTCCCGTGCCTTTTCCAACGTTGACATGCGTACGCCCTTCCGTCGTCAGGCCGTCGGCGAGACCGCGCGTTCGCGCGGCCCAGGGACGTCTCGTGCGTCGGGCTGGGTCGGAATCCCCATCCTCCGACTCCCGATGAAGTGAGACGCGCCGCGACGGCTCCAAGCCATGCGGCGACCGCCGGGGCCGTCGTGTCGGGTCGAACCGTAGGTGAGCCGTCATGGCTTCGCCACCGATGTGGACGAACGACCGAGATGCGACGGGCGTGCATCGACGTGGCGTGGTGGCGCCAGCACGCTGCGTGACGGCCCGACGGCGCCGGTGGCGTCGGGCCGGCTCGGGGTCGCCGGGACTACGTCGCCTCGGCGCGAGCCAGCCGGTAGGCGACCACCGTGATCCCGACCAACGACAGGCCGAGGACCAGCGGCACGCTGCCCGCCGTGCCTGCGGTCCCCAGGCCGGCGATCACCGTGATCGTGCCGGCGCCCAGGAACCCGCCGGCGGCGACCGTGTCCACCGCCCGCAGGGGGACGCCGACGACCACGATCGCGATGATCGGTGCGGCCACCGTGACCACGAACACGACGATCCCGGCTGCATCGGCCACCGACCCGCCGACGCCGGTGGTGGCGGCCAGCAACCCGGTGCCGACGGCGCCGGCCAGCAGCAGCAGCAGCACCAGCGCGATGCCGACCATCCGCGGGGCACCCCGCATCCGGCCGACCAGCGCCAACGTCAGGGGCAGTGCGAACACCATGAGCGCGGCGATGCCGGGCCCCAGCGAGGCGGTCAGGGGCAGCGCCGCGATCGAGGCCATGCCGGTCGCGCTGGCCAACACCAGATGGCGTCGCACGCGGGCGAGGCCCTCCTGCTCGGTCACGGCACGCTCCTGGTCTCGATCCGCGATCGCGAGGTCCTGATCGACCACGGTCGCGTCGGTCCCCGCGCCCGGCACGCTACCGCTGCCCCCTATCGTCGCGGTGCCAGGGCCCCACCGCCACGTGAGGTGCCACGATGCCGAGCCACCCCCGCACACGACCGCCAGCCAACCCCTGGCGAACCCTGACGACGCGCCAGGTGTACGACAACCCCTGGATCTCCGTCCGCGAGGACGGCGTGGTCCGGTCCGACGGCTCGTCGGGTGTCTACGGGGTGGTGTCCATGGGCGCCGCGGTCGGCGTCGTCGCGCTCACCGAGGACGACGAGGTGGTCCTGGTCGGCCAGTGGCGGTACGCGTTGGATGAGTACTCGTGGGAGCTACCGGAAGGTGGTGCGGACGCCGGCGAGGTGCCCCGGACCGCGGCGGAGCGCGAACTCGCCGAGGAGGCGGGGTACGTGGCCGAGGACTGGACCGAGTTGGTCGGCCCCCTCGCCGTGAGCAACTCCGTGACCGACCAGCGTTCCTGGTTGTACGTGGCGCGGGGGCTCGAGGAGGTCGCGGTGGCGCCCGATCCGACCGAGGCCCTCGAGGTCGCGCACGTGCCGGTCGACGAGGCGCTCGAACTGATCGACGAGGGGCTGATCACCGACGCGCTGACCGTCATCGGGTTGCTGACCCTCGAGCGTCGTCGCCGGGGGTGAGGGCTCGACTCCACCACCGCGACGACTGAGTAGCCTCTGGGGCCGTCCCTCATCCCCACCGATCCCACCGAGGCCACCCGTGGGCAAGCAGAACGAGCTCGGGGTCACCCCGATGTCCGAGGACGTGTCCGCGTGGTACAACGAACTCGTCTTCAAGGCCGAGTTGGCCGATCGCGGGCCCGCCAAGGGCACCATGGTGATCCGGCCGTACGGCTACCGCATCTGGGAGCTGCTCCAGGAACAGCTCGACCAGCGCTTCAAGGACACCGGGCACGAGAACGCCTACTTCCCGCTGTTCATCCCGCAGTCCTACCTCCAGCGTGAGGCCGACCACGTCGAGGGCTTCGCTCCGGAGCTGGCGGTCGTCACCCACGGCGGCGGCAAGGAGCTCGAAGAGCCGCTGGTGGTGCGGCCGACCTCGGAGACGGTCATCGGCGAGATGTACTCGCGCTGGATCGCCTCCTACCGCGACCTGCCGGTGTTGATCAACGCCTGGAACAACGTCGTCCGCTGGGAGCTGCGGCCGCGGATCTTCCTGCGCACCACGGAGTTCCTCTGGCAGGAAGGCCACACCGCGCACGCCGACGAGGCGGACGCGATGGAGGAGACGCTGAAGATGTTCGGCGTCTACCAGGAGTTCGTCCGCAACGTCGCGGCGATCCCGATGGTGGCCGGGGAGAAGACCCCCGGGGAGCGGTTCGCGGGAGCGGTCCGCACCTACACCATCGAAGGCATGATGCGCGACGGCAAAGCGCTGCAGTCGGGGACGTCGCATTACCTCGGCACCAACTTCGCGAAGGCCTTCGACATCACCTTCCAGGACCGCGACAACGAGGTCCGCCACGTCCACACGACCTCGTGGGGAATGTCCACCCGTATGGTCGGCGCGGTGATCCTGGCGCACGGCGACGATGCCGGCTTGGTGCTGCCGCCTCGGCTCGCCCCCATCCAGGCGGTGCTCGTCCCGATCGGCCGAGGCGATCAGGGCGATGCGCCCCGGACCAAGGCGTACGAGCTGGCTGACCGGCTGCGCGCCGCCGGGGTCCGCGTGCACGTGGACGATCGCGACGCGTCACCGGGCTTCCGGTTCAACGACTGGGAGCTCAAGGGCGTGCCGCTGCGCATCGAGCTCGGACCCCGCGACCTCGAGGCCGAGCAGGTGCTGGTCGCTCAGCGGGTCGGGGAGGTCGACGACCGCGGTCGGCCCGTGAAGGAGGCCGTCGGCTTCGATGCGCTCGCAACCTTCGTGCCGGAGCGGTTGGACGCCTACCACGACCAGCTGCTGCAGCGCGCCATCGCCTTCCGCGATGAGCACTCCGGGCCGGCGGACGACTGGGCCACGTTCGGGTCCCTGGTCGAGCGCGGCTTCGCGGCGGCGTTGCACTGCGGCCGGACGGTCTGCGAGGACGACGTCAAGGCCCGCACGGGGGCGACTCCCCGCTGCATCCCGACCGATGGCGCAGACGAACGCGGTCCGTGCGTGGCGTGCGGGGAGCCGAGCGCCTACGGCAAGCGGGTGGTGTTCGCGAAGGCCTACTGATCCGCCCCTTGGAGGTCCCGTGGATCGCCGAGCGCAGCGTGGATGAGCTCGCGCAGCTGTGCGTCGGTGTGGGACTCCAGGCGGAGGATCGCGGTGACCGGATCGCCGTCCAACCCGAGCGCTCGCGCGAAGGCGATCTCGACCTCGACCAGATCCGGACCGAGGCGTTCGTCGCGGACGCGCGTCTGGAGCCGCGAACCCCCGAGGGCCAGCAACCGTCGTTCCACCACCAGGCGGCGGTAGGGGAGCTGTTCGCGGGTCGGAAGGGCCTGCGCAACGACCTCCACGGGCAGGTCGTCGAGTCGGAGGGTGATGACCACCACGTCGGGGTGGTCGTCGAAGGTGACACGGTGCCAGGCGAACGCCTGCGCGTCCGGGACGGTCGCGGCCACCTGCTCCACGAACGCCGACGTCGGGGGTCCACAGCACAGGACGTCGACGTCGCACTCGGGTCCGTCCAACCCCAGCGGGCAGGGGCCGGCGACCACGGGGTCGTAGTCTCGCAACCCGTCGAGCAGGCCGCTGCCCGCCACCGTCGCCATCGCCCGGACACCCCGATGGGTCAGTTCGATCACCGAGTTCCTCCGCCCCACTCCCGCTCGACGCCGTCGGTCAGCGTCGGATCCTCGCACCTCGGTCGTCCCCACGACCGTGCGGTCACCGACGATAGCGACGGGCGCCGCGGCGTGTCGGTCCGCGTCGGCCCGGCCCCGCGCCCGGCCAGCGATCGGGCTCACCGTTGAGCGGTGCGGTGCCCCCCGCGCCGACGCTCGTGCGGCACGAACAGGTGTCGGGTGGCCCCACCGCGCTGCGTCCCGCCGCCGGCCGGGCCGCAGCCGACGTCGTCGCCATCGTCGGTGGGGAGGTCGCGGCCGAACGGGTGGAGCTCGCGATCCACGAGGTGCTCGCCAACGCCCTCGAGCACGGCCACCTCGGCGCGACCGACGTCGCGATCGAGCTGACGGTGCAGCGCGTCGGCGACCGAGCGACCGTCGCTGTCGGCGACCACGGGCTCGGTGGGGAGCCCTGGCGCGTCGAGGCCGAAGGCGACGATCCGTGGACGGTGCGCGGTCGTGGCTGGACGCTGGCGCGGGCGATCGCCGACGAGGTGGTGGTCGAGGCCCACGACGACCCGCGCGGCACGCAGGTGCGGTTGACGTGGGGGCGACGTCGGAGCTGACGCGCCACCCACCGCGCCTACCGCTGAGCCGGGTCAGCATCCCGGGTAGCATCGACCGGTTCCCCGCTCCCACCCGCCAGGACCACCGTGGCCACCCGCACCGACCTCCGCAACGTCGCGATCATCGCGCACGTCGACCACGGCAAGACGACCCTGGTGGACGCGATGCTGTGGCAGTCCGGCGTCTTCCGCGCCCACCAGACCATCGACGAGCGGGTGATGGACTCCGGCGATCAGGAACGCGAGCGCGGCATCACGATCCTGGCGAAGAACACTGCCGTGATGGTCCCCGACGGCGACGAGCACGTGACGGTCAACGTCGTCGACACCCCGGGCCACGCCGACTTCGGTGGCGAGGTGGAGCGCGCTCTGGCGATGGTGGACGCGGCGCTGCTGCTGGTCGATGCGTCGGAAGGGCCGTTGCCGCAGACCCGGTTCGTGCTGCGCAAGGCGCTGGAGGGTGGCCTGCCGGTCATCGTCGTCGTCAACAAGATCGACCGGCCCGACGCCCGCATCGAGGAGGTCGTGGAGACCACCTACGACCTGCTGATCGATCTGGGCGCCGACGACGCGCAGATCGATCTCCCGGTGCTCTACACCAACGCCAAAGACGGGACGGCGACGCTGGACCCGTCCGAGCCCGGCAGCGATCTCGGGCCGCTGTTCCGCGTCCTGCTCGACCAGGTCCCTGCCCCCGAGCACGACCCGGCGCACCCCTTCCAGGCGCTGGTCACCAACCTCGACGCCTCCCCGTACCTGGGGCGGTTGGCGCTGTGTCGGATCCAGCACGGTGAGGTCCGGCGCGGCCAGACCGTGGCGTGGTGTCGCTCGAACGGCTCGATCGAGAAGGTCAAGCTCGGCGAGATCCACAAGACCGAGGCGCTCGAGCGGGTGCTGGTGGACCACGCCGGGCCGGGGGACCTGATCGCCGTGGCCGGCATCGACGAGGTCACGATCGGCGAGACGCTGGCCGATGCCGACGACCCCCGACCGTTGCCGGTGCTCACCGTCGACGAGCCGAGCCTGGGGATGACGATCGGGGTCAACAACTCGCCGCTGGCCGGACGTGACGGCAGCAAGCTCACCGCCCGGCTGGTGGAGGGCCGGCTCAAGCAGGAACTGGTCGGCAACGTGTCCCTGCGGGTGCTGCCGACCGAACGGCCCGACACCTGGGAGGTGCAGGGGCGCGGTGAACTGCAGCTGGCGGTGCTGGTCGAGAACATGCGTCGTGAGGGGTTCGAGGTCACGGTCGGCAAGCCGCGCGTGGTCACCAAGGAGATCGACGGCACGGTGCACGAGCCGTTCGAACGGCTGTCCATCGACGTGCCCGACGACTACGTCGGTGTGGTGACCCAGCTGCTGGGCCTGCGGAAGGGACGGCTGGAACAGATGGTCGCCTCCTCCGCGGGCAGCGCGAGCGGGGACGCGGCCGGGTGGACCCGGCTGGAGTTCCGCGTGCCGGCACGCGGCCTGATCGGGTTCCGCACGGAGTTCCTCACCGAGACCCGTGGGACCGGGATCCTCCACCACGTGTTCGACGGGTACGAGCCCTGGCAGGGCGAGCTGCGCACCCGACCCAACGGGTCGCTGGTGGCCGACCGCTCGGGCAGCGCCAGCCAGTTCGCGCTGCTCAACCTCCAGGAGCGCGGGCAGCTGTTCATCGGGCCAGGTACGGAGGTCTACACCGGGATGATCGTCGGTGAGAACGCCCGCTCGGAGGACATGGACGTCAACCCCGCCAAGGAGAAGAAGCTCACCAACGTGCGCTCGGCCACCTCGGACGAACTGGTCCGGCTCGCGCCGGCCCGGCAGCTGTCGCTCGACCAGGCGTTGGAGTTCATCCGCGAGGACGAAGCCGTCGAGGTGACCCCGTCGCACGTACGGCTGCGCAAGGTCGAACTGGACCCGAACGTGCGCGGCCGGCTCGCCAAGCGGGCCAAGCACGGTGGTGCGCCAGCCTGACCGTCGCTGGCGACCACGGCCCGTGGCCAGGTGACCGACCGTGGCCGAGGGACCGTGGTCATCGGTCCGTGTCAGCACTGCGGGTCATCCGACGCGCTTGTAGGGTCGACGGTGACAACCGTCACCGAACCTCAGGTTCCCCCGTGTTGCAGGTCACAGAGTCCGCCGTCAGCGCTTTGAACGAGGCGCGCGCCGCCCAGGAGGTCCCCGACTCCCACGGGGTGCGCGTCTTCGCCCAGGCCGACGAGTCCGGCCAGGCCGCGCTCGCGCTGGCCTTCGCCGAGGAGCCCGCGGAGGGCGACGAGATCACCGAGCAGTCGGGGACCGAGATCTACGTCGCCCCGGAACTCGCCGAGCCACTGTCGGAGAGCAAGCTCGACGTCGAGGACACCCCCGAAGGTGCTCAGCTGACGATCGTGCCCCAGGAGGACGCCACCGAGGCGTGAACCAGCGGCTCGCCGGCGGGGGCTTGGACACCGAGCGCCCGTCGGCGAGGTCCCCGGCTCGGGTCGCGAGCGGTTCCTCGCTACGGTCGGCGCCAGCGGCGTCCGATCCCGTTGACGAGGAGTCCCCGTGGCCACGCTCGTGCTCGTGCGGCACGCCACCACCGCGGCGACCGGCAAGCGGCTCGGTGGCTGGACGCCGGGCGTCCACCTCGATGCCGCCGGGGTGGAGCAGGCTGAGGCGGCGGCGCAGCGGCTGGCCGACCAGGCGCTCGCGGCCGTCTACAGCTCGCCACTCGAGCGCACGCAGGAGACGGCCAAGCACGTGGCCAAGCCGCACGGGCTGCGGGTACGGACCCGACGCGGTCTCGGTGAGGTCGACTACGGCGACTGGACCGACGAGCCGCTCGGGCAGCTCCGACGCCGCAAGGCCTGGGCGACCGTCCAGGCCACGCCGTCACGGATGACGTTCCCGGGCGGCGAGTCGATCCGTGCCGCGCAGGCTCGCGCCGTCGACACCACGGAGACGCTGGCCGCCGAACACGGCGACGACACGATCGCCTGCGTCAGCCATGCGGACGTGATCAAAGCGGTCGTCGCCCACCACCTCGCCATGCCGCTGGACGCCTTCCAACGGCTGGTGATCTCCCCCGCGTCGGTCACGGTGCTCCACCTGCCGACCGAGGGGCAGCCGGTGCTGCTGCGCTGCAACGACACGGGGCCGTATCCGCCGGCGAGCGACGGCAAGGGGCGTGCCTGATGGAGATCGAACTGTCCGAACCGCACCACGTCACCGTCGGCTACACCGGCCAACCCGGGGAGCGGACCTTCTTCCTGCAGGCGCAGGAGGGCGAGGAGCTGCTCACCCTGCAGCTGGAGAAGGGACAGGTCGAAGGGCTCGGCGAGCTGCTCGGCCAGCTGCTGACCCGGATCGACGACGAACCAGCCACCGACTGGGACCGCGACGCGATGCAGCTGCGCACCCCGGTCGATCCGGCCTGGAGCGTCGGCGAGATCTCGTTGGGGCTCGACCCGGACGCGGGCCGGTTCGCGATCGAGGTCGCCGCGTTGACGCTCGAGGACGCCGAGCCGGACACCGCCCGCATCTGGTGCGACCGCGATCAGACCCGGCGGTTGGCGGCGCATGCCGTCGAGGTCGTGGGGCAGGGGCGGCCACGCTGCGAACTGTGCGGGCGTCCCACCGCCCAGGACGGCTCCCACGTCTGCCCGTCGACGAACGGGCACGGCAAGCTCAGCCGGTGAGGTCGAGCGCCGTGCCGACGAGCCCATGACCGACACCGCTGCCGTCCACGCCACCGGCGACCGCCTGCAGCAGGCACCCCTGGAGGTGCTCGGCCGGTTCGCTGATGCCTCCAACGCGACCCTGCTGGTCCGGCTGACCGATCGGGATCCGCGCGGCCTCGATGAGGTCGCCGAACAGCTCGGTCGGGACCCGCAGGTGGAGGACCTCGAGCCGGCCGACCTGGCGGTGTACAAGCCCCAGCGGGGGGAACGGCCGCTGTGGGACTTCCCGTCCGGGACGTTGCACCGACGGGAGATCGCCGCGGGCATCCTGGACGGGGAGCTCGGCTGGGACCTGGTGCCGACCACCGTCCTGCGCACCGACGCGCCGTACGGCGTCGGCAGCCTCCAGCGGTTCGTCGCTCACGACCCCGAGGAGCACTACTTCGCGCTGCTGGAGGACGGCCAGCCCGAGCTGCGGGCGCAGCTGGTCGCGATGGTGGTGTTCGACCTGTTGATCGACAACGCCGACCGCAAGGCCGGCCACGTCCTGGTGGAACGCCCGCAGCACGAGGCCGTCGGGCACCTCCGGCTGGTCGACCACGGGGTCGCCTTCAACGTCGACCGCAAGCTGCGGACCGTCGGGTGGGATTTCGCCGGCGAGCCGGTCCCCGGGGCCCTGCGGGGCGACGTCGACCGGGTCCGCGAGGGCCTGGCTGGCGACCTGGGCGCCCGACTGGGCACGCTCCTGGCCGAGGAGGAGGTGACGCGCCTGACCGAGCGAGTCGAGGAGGTCCTCGCGATGGAGCACCTGCCGCCGCCGAGCGGTCCGTACCCCTACCCGTGGCCGCTGCTGTGACCGGCGCCAGCAGAGGGTTCACCGTCGCGACGTTCCGGGACCACCACCTCGACGCGGCCTTGGCGTTGTGGGCGGCCACCGAGCATCTCGGCCCCACGCCACCGGACGAGGTCGCGGCGCTGCGGGCCCACGACCCCGGGCTGGTGCTGGTCGCCGAGGACGATCGCCAGGTGCTCGGTGTCGTTCTGGGCTCGTTCGACGGACGACGCGGATGGATCAGCCGGCTGGCCGTCACCGACGCCGCCCGACGCCGCGGGGTCGCCCGCGCGCTGGTCGCCGAGGTGGAGCGCCGGCTCGCCGCCCGCGGCTGCCGGCAGGTCAACCTGCTGACCTTCGACGACAACGAGGGCGGGCGTGCCCTGTGGGAGTCGCTCGGCTACCGGGGCATCGACCGGGTCGTGTTGTACTCACGCGCTCTGGACGGCAGCGGCGACGCCACCGACGGCCCGGACACGCGCGGACCGGGCTGCTGATGGGCAGCTACCGCGAGCAGGGGATCGTCCTGCGGTCCTACAAGCTCGGTGAGACCGACCGCATCGTGCACCTGCTCGGCCAGCGCCACGGCAAGGTCCGTGCGGTCGCCAAAGGGGTGCGGCGGCCGGGCAGCCGTTTCGGGGGACGGCTGGAGACCTTCAGCCATGTCGATCTGCAGCTGTACGAGGGACGTAACCTCGACATGATCACCCAGGCGGACCTGATCGCCTCCCACGCCGAGGTCCGCACGGACTTCGCCGCGTCCGCCGCCGGGTCGGTGATGGTGGAACTGGTCGACGCGGTCGCGCAGGAGGGCGAGCACGACCACGCGCTGTTCCTGCTGCTGCGGGCCGGGCTGCAGGCGTTGGACGCCGGCCCGGACGACCCTGCGGTGTTCGTCGACGCGTTCCTGCTGCGCGCCGCCGGGGCGCTGGGGTTCCGGGCCTTCACCGACGCGTGCGCGGTGTGCCGTCGCACCGGCCGCCACGCGTTCCTGAGCGTCAAGGCCGGCGGGACGCTCTGCCCCGACTGCGCGCCGACCGGGACCCGCGCGGTCGACGCCGAGGTGGTGGACGTGGTCGCGTTGCTCGCCGCGGCGGGGGAGTGGGCGAGCCTGCCCGGCTCGGCCCGAGAGCGGCCGCAGGCCCACCGCACCGCCGCCTCCTATGTGCGGGCGTTCGTCGAGCACCACCTCGACCGGCAGCTGCGCAGCTACCCGTCGGTACCCCGGGCTTGAGAGGTCGGACCACCGGTTGGCGCGAGCCTCAGGCGTCGCCCGCGGCGGCCGTCGCGAGGTCCAACGCCAGCAGCCGGCCGCCAACACGCACGATGGTCGGTTCGGTCGCGACGATCTCGCGTACGTCGGCCACGCCTGGACCGAGGTCGACCCGGACCACCTCCGAGTCGTCGTCCACGGAGCGCAGCGACACACCCGAGCGGTCCAGCGTCAGGACGTCACCGTCCGAGGTCAGGGCGACGTCGATCACCGGCCGGTCGGCGGGCAGCGGCCCTTGTAGGTGCACCTCAGCCAGGTCGAGGACGTAGAGCCGTCCTCCCCGGTCGGCGAAGACGAGGTGGTCCGCGTCACCCACCACCGGCAGCGTCCGACTGGGGATGGCGTCCAGCGTCAGCGTCGCCGGGATGTAAGGACCATGGAGAGCGACCACCTCGATGTAGAGCCGGTCGTTGTCATCGGCGCTGAGGACCGCGACGGCGTCGGTCTCGCGCAGCGGCAGCATCTCGACGGCGGCCCCGGGCAACCTCCGGGTCGAGAGCTCGCCGTCACCCGTGACCACCGCGAGCTGTGGCGGGTCGCCGGCGATCGCGACGGCTTGGGGCCCGACCCGCTCGGCAGCGACCACCGGCGCGGGCAGGTCCACCTGCCATCGGTCGCGTCCGGTGTTCTCGAACAACGCGGTGAGGTGGCCGTCGTCGCTCGCCAGCAGGGCACCGTCCCGGTTGAGCCAGGTCCGTTCGTCGGGCCCCAACGGTCGCTGCCAGGCTGGTTCACCGCTGACGCCGCGGGCGCTGAGCCGGTCGCCGTCGTCGACGAGCAGCCAGGTTCCGACCGTGGCCGCGCGCAGGACCGGTCCGGGGACGGGTTCGGTCCGTTCGCCGTGTGCGATGGAGACGAAGCCGGTGCGGTCGTCGGCGGTGTAGGCGAGCATCCCCGAGACCGTCCCCGGATGGCGGGTCAGGGGGCTACCCAGCCGGTGTTCCCACACCGGTTCGGCGTCGCCGGCCGCGTAGGCCGCCAGGTGACCGACCGGGTCGGCGACGACGATCCGGCCACCGGCCAGGTCGACCTCGGCGGTGCCGGGAAGGTCCAGGTCGATGTCCCACAGGACGCAGTCCACCGGTCCCGTCGTCGTGTCGCAGGTGATGGCATCGTCGTCGGTCGGGCCTGGCGTCGCCGGTCCCCGGTCGGGGAGCTCGACGGCATCGCCGGTCCCGTTCGGTGCAGCGGGAGCCGGGGCGGGCGCCGGCGTAGCGCTCGGCGTCGTCCCGTCCGGGCCGTCCCCGGCCGTCAGCGCGGCACCGAGGACCACCGCGAGGACCACCGAACCGGCGGTGGCGGCGACGGCCCGGCGCCGTCCTGGTCGCTCCCGGGCCGGTGGGGACCCGGAGCCGGCGAGGTGGTCGCCGCAGGTCGGACACCAGCGGGCCGTAGCCGGGACACCCGCCTGGCAGGTGAGGCATGGCCGTGTGCGACCGGTCAGGCGAGGGCCGGGTCGGGGTCGGTCGGCGCCGCGGGGGGAGGTCATGTGCCCGGCTCGCCCGCCGGCGGCTGCGGGGTCGGACGGCCCGGCCCTTCCGTGGTGAGCCGCTGGTCGTCGGGGACCACCAGCCCGCCGTCGACGGCGATCAGCAGCGGCGCGACCGACCGCAGCTGCCCGTCGGCCCGGAACCGTGGCTGGCCGGACTCGCGGTCGTCGCCGACCAGACGACCCTCGACCTGCCACAGCACGGTCGAGGCGTCGAGGCCCACCAGTTCCGCCTCGTCGTCGCGGTCCGGAAGGGAGCGCGACGCACCGCCCTGGAGGTCGTAGGCGCGGGGTGGGCCACCGGTGGCGGTGATCGCGATCTCGCCGGGCCCGCTACGGGTGGCGACGGCGAGGCAACAGCGGATCGGCTGGTCCTCGCGCCGCCACACGGTCGAGCCGTCCGGTGCGAGCAGGGCGACCTCGGCCCGCTCGGTCCCGATGGGCCATCGCAGCTCGATCGTGCCCTGCGGGCGGACCAGGTGCCGGGTCACCCCGAGCCGGGTCTCCTCGGTGACGGCTCCGCTGACGAGGTCGAGCAGGCCCCGGTTGCGGGTGAGGGGCATCGGCCCTGGGACCGGTGTGTCGTCGACGGGGCGACGGACCTCGAGCAGGGCGTCCTCCAGCTCCCAGACGGGCTCGGGTTGGTCCGGTTCCCAACGGGCGGCGCCCGAACCCCGGAACACGACCAGGCCGCGCGGGGTCGCCACCGGCGCGAGGCCGGCGTCCGGCACCTGCCACCTCGTCGTCCCGTCGTCGGCGTCCAACGCGTGCAGGGATCCGTCGGCCGCCAGGACCATGACGGCCCCGTCGATCACCCACGCATCCGCGGCGTCACCGGGATCGGTGACATCGATCGTGGTCTCCCACTGGACGGTTCCCCGGTCGGTGTCCAACGCGAGGACGCTGGTCGGGGTGGTCACGATGAGCGAACCACCGTGCGTGTGCAGCCCCAGCGGCACCCCGGCGTCAGCGACCGTCGTCCGCCACCGTGCCGCGAGGTCTGGTAGCCCGAACCCCTGTACGGCCCCCGCCTGCTGGATGATCAACGCATCCCCGGTCGTGGCGACGTCCGAGGTCGTGGTCGCCGGGATCGGCACCAGCGGTCCACACGGTGCGTCGCCGTCGTCGGCCAGGACGCACGCCGGGCGGGTGTCCCTCGCTCGGGTCCGTGCGCGCTCCAGCGGATCCAGGTCGACGTCCGGGTCGGGGTCGTCTGCGGTCCGATCCTGGTCGCCCTCCAGGCCGTCGGGATCGTCGGCGCGCGGTTCGTCGGCAGCGCCGCGCTGATCGGGTGGGTCGCCTGCGCCGAGACGGTCGGCCACGAGCACACCGACCGCCAGGGCCGCCACCACCGCCGTGACCATGGCCACCCGACGCCGGGACCCCGCCGGCACCGTCCCCTGACGCTCAGGGGCCACCGCGGCACCGCACCGGCCACACCACCGGGTGCGGTGGGAGGGGAGGGGCCGCCCGCAGACGTCGCACCGCTGCACCAGCCGTCGTCGCCAGGTGCGTGGACGGGTCATGGCGCGAGCACGCCGTCGCGGGTCGTCAGCAGCAGCGGGGACTCCAGGAGGACCTCGCTGTCGGGACCGGCCGACCAGCCGATGTCGCCGCTGGTGGTCGTGGCGCCGATGAGCATCGAACCGTCCTGCCACACGGCGGTGTCGTCCCCGACCGCGTGGGGCAGCGCCCGCACCTGGCCCGGCCGTCGCAGCGTCGCGAGCGTACGACCATCGTCGGGGTCGAGCACCTCGCCGACCTCCCGCCGGCCGGGACGTTCGTGTGGCGCGGCGACGACCCCGCCGTCCTCCAGCGACCGCAGCACCAGTTCGCAGCACGGCACGGCCGGGCCCGCTCGGGACCAACGCTGTGCCCCGTCCGCATCGAGACCGATCAGGGTCGGCCGCCCCGACGCGTCGTCCCACACCGCGACCACGGTCACCCCTGAGCGCGCCCGGGTGGCGGTGGCGCCGGGGCTGAACCGGGCGAGTTCGGAGCCGTCGGTCGCGTCGTAGAGGCGGACGTGGTCCCCGACGGAGATCACCGGGCCGGGATCGGCATGGGTCGACCCGAGCGGGGAGGTCTGCTGCGGGGGGACCGTGACCGACCACCGGGTGGTCGGGGCGTCGGGGGAGAACATCGTGATGCGGTCGCGGCTGTGCAACGCCACCCCGGCCTCGGTGGGCTGGACGTCGCCGGTGGGGTGTGATCGATCCCAGAGATGCGAGCCGTCGGCGAGGGCGAAGGCGGCCAGGTGGTCCTGGCCGACGGCGAGCACCGCATCATCGATGGCCCACGCCTGCCAGGGCTGCGGGCCGGCGTCGAACGCCACCTGCCACCGCACGGTGCCGTCGCCGATGTCGTGGACGGCGATCCCGGCCGACGAGGCCACCACCAGCGCGGACCCGGTCCGGGTCAGGTGCCACGGCGGGTCGGCCGAGCCGGCGGCGGCATCATCGACGTCGACGACGCCAGCCGTGGTGCGCCACCGCAGCGTCTGCCCCTGCGTCCCCAACCGCAGCCGGGTCAGGGTGCCGTCGCGTTCGAGCACGATCACCCCCTTGCTGACCGCGACCGCCGCCACCGCGTCCGCGTCCGGCAGCATCGGGTGTGCGCACCGGTGGCCCCGTGGTGTCACGCAGGTCACATCGGCCGATCCTGGCTCGGCCATCGCTGGGTCGAGGGGGCCAGCGAGGTGTGACCGCTGTTCCTCGGCGCGGGCACGCGCCGGACCATCGCCGGCGATGTCGGCCCACGCACCGTCGGTGGTCGTGGATCCATCCGCGGTGGCCGCGCCGTCCTCGGCCGACGCCGGGTCGGGCGTCGGGTCCCCTGGCAGCACCACCGAGCGGTCGTCGTCGCCCCGGTCGGTGACCGGCTGCGGTGCCGGCGAGGCGGTCACTAGAACCCCGACCCCGACGGCGGCGAGCAGGCCGCCCGCGACGGCCGGACCGACCCGCCCGTGCCGTGCGCGCGAGCGATGTGGCCCGGGCCGGGCTGGTCCGAGAGCGTCGCCGCAGGTTCCGCACCACCTGGCCGTCCGTTGCGGCCACGCGGCACCACACGACCCACACTGGCGTGCCATCAGGCGTCCCACACCGGTGAGGGTACGGACCAGCGGGACGCGAGCTTCCCGTAGCATCTGCCGATCACCGAGGATCGTCGCCACCGCCACCCACACAGGAGTCCGGATGCCGCCAGCCGGCCACCCATCGCCTCCCGACGGCGGATCGTTGCTCACCCGCGCCGACCTCGACCCGGACCGCATCCCCAGGCACGTCGCGCTCATCATGGACGGCAACGGCCGCTGGGCCAACGCACGCGGCCTCTCACGCAACGTCGGGCACGAAGCCGGTGAGCAGGCGCTGTTCGACACCGTCGAGGGGGCCCTGGAGTTGGGGTTGAGCGACCTGACGATCTACGCCTTCTCCACGGAGAACTGGCGGCGTCCGGCCAGCGAGGTCCGCTTCCTGCTCGACTTCAACGAGTCACTGCTGCTGCGTCGCCGTGATGAGCTCCACGAACGCGGGGTGCGGGTGCGCTTCATCGGTCGCCGGGACCGGCCGGTGCCCAAGCGGCTGGTGACGCGGATGGAGGAGACCGAGGCGCTCACCCGCGACGACCGACGGCTGACCCTGCGGATCGCGTTCAACTACGGCGCGCAGGCGGAACTCGCCGACGCGGCTGCGCGTGCCGCTGCCGACCTGGCTGCCGGCCGGCTCAAGCGGGTCGACGAGGACGCGATCGCCGCTCGGCTCTACGACCCCCAGATGCCGCCCGTGGACCTGCTGATCCGTACCTCCGGCGAACAGCGCGTGTCCAACTACCTGCTGTGGCAGGCCGCCTACGCCGAACTGGTCTTCACCGACACGCTCTGGCCGGATTTCGACCGCGACGAGCTGGCGAGGTGCATCGCCGCCTACCAGTCCCGCGAGCGACGGTTCGGTGGCGCTGAGGACGTCCCCGCGCCGGTCGATGCGGACGCCCCAGCGAGTACCTCCTCCGACCTCGCCGAGCGCGACCCCCGGTGATGGCCGTTGGTCACCTGGCCGGCGGGGTGGTGCCGGCCCGCCGGCCGTCTGCCGGTCACGGGGCCGGGAGCATGGTCCCGATCGCGCGCGCGAACGCGTCCAGGGTGTTGCGCGTCAGCCCCCAGATCACCCGGTCGCGGTGCTCGATGCCCGGCATCCGAAGCCCGTGGGTCCGCAGGTGCACGGCGCGGTCCGGGTCGAACAGGTCGGCCAACGGCAGCCACCACGCGTCGGCGACCTCCGCCGGATCCGGTTGGAGCTCGCTCGGCACGTCGACCTCGAAGACGTAGCTGGCCACGATCCCCGGCCGGGTGCGGCCGCGGTGGTCGTCCAACCGGGCCAGCGGCGCACCGAGGGTGAGGCCCACCTCCTCACGCGTCTCGCGGGCCGCGGTGGCGGCGAGGTCGCGATCCGTGGGGTCGCGACGCCCTCCTGGCAGCGCCATCTGGCCCGACCACCGGTCACCGCGGCGTTCCACCCGTTCGATCACCGCCAGCTGCAGACCCGCGTCGCCAGGGGCCAGGGCGATCGCCGTCGCGGCCTGCCAGCCGCTCGCCCGACGGGGGTCACTGACCTTCGTCGGCCGGTGCCCGGCGAGCCGGGTCCGCAGGCTCGCCAGGTCGCTGGGCACGCCGGTGCGGTGCGCCGGGGTCATCGCCGTGGCCGATCGCTCGTTCTCGAGCGCGCCAAGGTAGCTCCGGGCTCGCTCAGCCGCGGCGCGAGCCCAGCCGCTGGTCCAGCACGTGCCCGAGGTCGCGCGCGAGATCGGGTGCCCGCTCCGAGGGCAGCCCGGCCACCGTGACCCGGATGGCGGGTCGGCTCTCCACGCGGAAAGGCTCGCCGGCCTGCACGGCCCAGCCGAGCTCCGCCAGCCCCTGGACCACCGGCACCTCCTCATGGACGGGGATCCAGGCGTTGAGTCCGCTGCTCGCGTCCGCGAGCAGGTCCTCGGCGGCGAGGGCGTCGATCAGTGCGGCGCGTCGGGCCTGGTAGGTGTCGCGGGCGCGGTCGAGCGTGCCCTGCTGCTCCGCTGCCTGCCAGGTGCGGACCACCAGCTGCTGGAGGAGTTGGCTGACCCATCCGGTCCCCAGCCGCTGACGCCCCAGGACCCGGGTGACGGTGTCCTCGTCCCCGCTGAGCACCGCCAGACGCAAGCCCGGTCCGAGCCACTTCGCGACCGAGCGCACCACCGCGAACCGTTCCCGGTCCGCCATCGGGCTGTGGTAGTCGACCCCGGCGATCGGCGCCGCATGATCGTCCTCGATCACCAACAACTCGGGGTCGACCGCGATCGCCGCGGCGATCGCTGCGGCTCGTTCGCGCGACATCGCCGCTCCGGTGGGGTTCTGGGCCCGGGGGACGTACAGCACGGCGTCGACCCCGCGATCGATCGCTTCGGCGAGGCGGTCGGGGTCCATGCCCTCCGGGTCGACCGGGATCGGTACCGGCTGCAGCCCGAGCGCGCGCACCAGGTCGAGGGACCCCGGGTAGCCGGGGTCCTCCACGGCGATACGGTCGCCGACGCGCAGGTACACCTCCAGGACGCGCTCGATCCCGTCGAGCCCACCACCGACGACGGCGAGGTGATCGCTCGGTAGGCCGTCGTGCTGATACGCCGCGCGGGCGTGCTCGATCAGCGCCGGGTCCGCGATGGCGTCGCCGTAGCGGTGGTGGCTGGGCACGACCGCGCGCAAGGGCTCGTGCAGTGGGGGGAGCAACGCCGGGTCGGGGTTGCCGGTCGCCAGGTCGACCGCTCCTTCGGGGACGTGTGGCCCCAGCCGGACGGCCAGCGGCGGCCGGTGGCCGATGACGGTGCGGGACCGGTCGTAGCTGACCAGGACACCGCGCTGGCGCAGTTCGCGGTAGGCGGCCGCGACCGTCGAGGGCGACACGCCGAGCTCGGTCGCCAGCCCCCTGACCGACGGGACGGTGTCCCCTGGGCGGAGCGCGCCCGTCACGACGCCGTGTTCGACGGACCGCTGGATGGCGGCTGCGGTCCGGCCGACGATGACGTAGCGTTCATTCTGTACCGGGTCAGAAGTCATAGCTGTACTGTAACAGATTCACGATCATCACGGCGACCTCGGGTCGTCCGGTCTGGAGGCCGAGATGCTCCGACGCGTTCGAAGCCCACACCTTGCCATGTCCGTCCCGCTGGTGACCGGCCGGTCGCTTGGCACGCCACCCACCCCCGCGGCGGGTTCCCGGGGTCCCTCGTGACCCGGGCGGTCGCGCGCGCGTTCGCGCCGGCGATGAGCCCCGTCGACCGGATGATCCGACCGATCGCCCATCGACGTGGCTGGACCCGGCAGCACGGCTACCTCGTGCTGGCCCTGGGGCTGGTGTACCTGCTGTGGGGGTCGGGCTACGTCGGTGTTGCGCTGGTGATCGAGACCATGCCGCCGATGCTGGCGATGGCCGGCCGCTTCGCTCTGGCTGGGGGGGTGCTGTTCCTCGTGGCGAGTCGTCGCGGGGATCGTCACGGCGACCGCGTGACCCTGCGGCAGGTGGTGCAAGCCATCCTCAACGGCAGCGGGATGCTGGTCGGTGGGATCGGCTTCATCGCGATCGCTCAGGGCTCGATCAGCTCCGGTCTGGCCGCGCTGCTCGCCGCGACCGTGCCGTTGTGGCTGGCGCTGTTCGCCCGCGGGGCGTTCGGCGAGGTGCTCTCCGTCCGCGCCTGGCTCGGGCTGGCCGTCGGTCTCGGCGGGATCGCGCTGCTGGTCGAGCCGGGTGGTGGTCACGTCGGCGCGATCATCCTGGCGCTGGTCGGCTCCGCCATGTGGGCGGCCGGGTCGCTGCGCAGCCGGGTCGCGGACGCTCCCCGCCGTCCGATGGTCGGCGCGTCGCTGGAGATGATGGGTGGTGCGGTCGGTTTCGTCATCGTCGGGCTCGCGTTGGGCGAGGCGAGCCAGCTCGATCTGCGGGCGGTGTCCGCGTCGTCCTGGGCCGGGTTCGTGTTCCTGGTGATCGGCGGCTCGTTGGTGGCGTTCACCGCCTACAGCTGGCTGCTGCGCAATGCCAGCACGTCCCTGGTGGCGACCCACGCCTACATCAACCCGATCGTCGCGGCGATCGTGGGGTGGCTGCTGCTCGGCGAGACGATCGACGGCCGCACGATGATCGCCGGCGCGATCATCCTGGCGTCGGTGGTGCTGCTGATCACGGGTCGTCCCGGCGAGCCGGTCCCCGCCCAGCTCACCTCGGGTGCGGACGTGTTCGCCGGTGCCTCCCGGTGGCGCCGGATCCGGCGCAAGGTCGGTTCCCTGCCGAGCGCGGCACGGCTGTACCGCAACCCGGGAGCGCAGCCCTACCGCTCGACCGGCATCGAGCCGCCGGCCTACCGGTTCGACGAGGACGCCGACGCGGGCGACCACTGGGCGGCCACGGAGTTCGACCCGGAACCGGGCGAGGGCGACCGCTGGCGGTCCTCCCGCGAGGACTGATCATCGCGGAGGCGTCCGGGACGCGGTCCCGACGCCTCCGCTGGTGCGTGTTCAGTTGCCGCCGAACAGGTCGCGGATCCGGCTGAGGATGTCGTCGATGATCGTCTCCGCGTCCTCGACGAGGTCGTCGGTGTCCACGCCGTTGCCGTCGTCGGGCTCGTCGGCCGGCTGCTCGGCTTCGGCCTCGCGCTCCTCGAGCGCGGCTTCGCGTTCGTCGAGCGCGGCCTCACGCTCGTCGAGCTGGGCAGCCCGTTGGTCGAGCCCCTCGGCGCGGTCGTCGAGCGCGTCCTGCTGGGCCTGGATGTCCTCGTCGCGTTCGCCCGCAGCGGCTTCCGCTTCGGCGAGTTGCGCCTCGAGGTCCTCGATCCGCGCGTCCCGTTCCTCGACCTCGGTCTCGAGCTCCTCGATCCGAGCGGTTGCCTCCGGGTCCTCCTCAGCGACCTCGTCCACCGGGTCGCCGGAGCCGAGCGCGATGATGATGAAGGCCACGATCACACCGACGATCAGGCCGATGAGCGCGAAGGTGGCGTCACGGCCGGGCCGCTTCTCCGGTTCGGGCTCCTCGTCCTCGAAGCCGTCCTCGGGCCGGGTCCCCGGCGGTCCGCCAGGCGACTGCTGTGCGACACCCTCCCACGGCGGGTCCTCGGGAGCGCCCGTACCGGCGCCCGTGGCATCCATCTGCTGGGTCGCGCCCGCGTCGTCGGGATAGCCGCTCATGGCCTGGGTCGGATCCCCCTGGTCCTGCGGTCGCGTCGCTCCGTCGGGCGGGGGCGGGTCCTGTCGGCGCGTCGGATCGTCGGGGTCGCTCACGGTGGTCTCCTCGTGGTGGCTGCCGGACGTTCGGCGCCCGCAGGGGTGCCGGACGCGCCCGGTCGCTCTACGAGTGAACCACTTCCGGCGCACGGACCCCGTCCACCTGGCCCGCCATCGACGCGCCGGTCAGTCGTCGACGATGTCGAACCACAGCGGTGCATCGGTGCCGTCCGCTCGGTACGACACCGTGATCTCGTCATCGCGGCGGATCGCGGACAGCGACCACAGTTCCGCCGTCGAGGTGTCCGGCACGAGCCACAGGTAGGCGTTGGGGGCGTCGCTGTGGTTGCACATGGACGAGACGCCGAGCACGAGGGCGGCGGTGCCGTCGTCCTCCCACTCGTAGACATAGTCGTCGACGATCGTCGACCGCAACGCCTCGCGTTGGTCCCCGGGGATCAGCAGCAGCGGGGCCTCCATCAGCAGCGTGTCCGAGCGGATCCGCTGGGTGGCGAACAACCCGCGACCGCCACGTTTGGAGGGTCGGACCTCGTGCACGTTCCAGGCTCCGGTGGGTCGACAGGCCGCGACACGCTAGCGGTGCTGGCCGAGGTCGAGGGACCGGCGGTGCATGCTCGCCGTCGAACGCCGGCGGATCAGTCGCGGGAGCCGCTTGCACGCGGTATCCGCGAGGCGATCGCGCGGTACACCGGGGTGGCGACGTGCCGCAACACCACCAGGGCCCGGTAGAACGACGGCACCGTGCGTTCGGTGCGGCCGGAGCGGATGACCTCGTGGACCGCGCGGGCGACGTCCTCCGGCCGTCCGACGATCCGTCGTGCCGGGGTGCGCTTGACCTGGGACTGTGGGAACCCCTCGGTGTCGATGAACCCGGGGTTGAGTTGGCAGACCGTGACCCCGCGTGAGGCCCACGACAGCCCCACGGCTTCGCTGAACCCCACCAGCGCGAACTTGCTGGCGGCGTACCCGGCGGGGCCGATGCCGAGCTTGCCCGCGACCGACCCGATGTTGACCACCCGTGAGGGGGCGCTCTCCTCGAGGAGGCTGGCGAAGGCGGCCATGCAGCGGATCGGGCCCGCGGTGTTGACGTCCAGGGTGCGCAGGGCGTCGTCGAGGTCGTCGCGGCCCCGGAAGGGGCCACCGCCGACCCCGGCGTTGTTGACCAGGACGTGGCAGGCACCGAACTCGCGGCGGACGCGGTCGGCGAGGGCGTCGACCTGATCGGTGTCGGTGACGTCGGCGACGTGGGCGACGACGTTCGGGAGCTCGGTGGCGAGCGCCGTCAACCGCTGCTCGCGGCGTGCGACCGCCACGACCGTCATGCCGAGCGCGGCCAGCCGTCGGGTGGTCGCCTCCCCGATGCCGCTCGAGGCGCCGGTGACCACCGCCACCCTGCCTGCTGGGTCCCACGTCACCGGTCCGCTCCGCTCGCTCGTCGGGGTGCTCGTCCCATGGTGGGGCGGCAGGCTACGGGCCGCCGGCGGCCGCTGCGCGCCGACCGCCCCGACCTTCGACGTGCTAGTGACGCGCGTTAGCGTGCGCCACGTGTCCACGGCCGCGCCATCGCTGTTCAGCCGCGAGTTCAAGCTCGTGGTCCTCGGAACGTGGCTGTTCTTCGCCTCGTTCGGCGCGTCGTTGCCGGTCCTGCCACGCTTCGTGGTCGACGAACTCGGTGGCGGCGAGATCGCGGTCGGGTTCGTCTTCGCGGTCTACGCCTTCGCTGCGGTCGCCGTCCGACCATGGATCGGGCGGATCGGGGACCGGTCCGGTCGGCGCATCCTCGTGCTGGGCGGGGCGCTGCTCACCGCCGTCGCGTTGTTCGGTCACCTCGGCGCCACCTCGGTGGGTCTGCTGACGGTCGTGCGGATGCTCGCCGGAGCGGGGCAGGCGGCCGTCGTGGTGGGTTTCAGCACGATCGCGTTGGACCTGGCCTCCAGCGAACGGCACGGGGAAGCCTCCAGCTACGTGATGGTGGCGGTGCAGCTGGGGATGGGGCTCGGCCCGCTGCTCGGGGAGCTGCTGCTGAGCGCGGGGTCGTACCCGGCGGTCTGGTTGGCGACGGCGGTCGGCTCGATGGTGGCCGCAGCGATCGCCCTGGGGCTGCCGAAGGACGTCCGCTCCGACGCGCTGCGCTCGCGCGGGTTGTTCCACCCGGCCGCCTGGCGTCCGGGGATCGTGCTCGGTCTGGGCGTGCTCGGGTTCATCGGGTTCCTCGCGTTCATCCCGCTGTACGCCGCCGAACTGGGCGTCGCCCGGGCCGCACCACTGTTCCTGCTGGGATCGGGGACCATCGCGGTGGTCCGGATCTTCGGCGCCAAGCTGCCGGATCGGTTGGGTGCAGTGCCCGGTGCCAGCGTCGCCCTCGGGTTCCTGGCGGTCGGTTCCGTGGCGATAGGCCTGGCCAACGGGGTGGTCGTCCTGGCCATCGGCACGGTGGTGATGGCGGCCGGTGTGGCCATCGTGGCACCATCGATGGTGCTCGCCGCGGTCCGCGGCGTGCCCAGCGACGAACGGGCGCGGGTGATGGCCACCATCACGATGTTCCTAGACATCGCCTTGGCTGCCGGGCCCGCGCTGCTCGGCGTCGCGGCGGCCTCGACCGGCTACGGCCCGACCTTCCTGGCCACCGGTGGCGCGGCCGCGCTTTCGCTGCTGCTCCTGCGCCGGTGGTTGGCTCCTCGGCTGGCGGCACACCAGCCGGTGTCGGGCTGACCAGCCATGGCGATTCTGGTCGACCACGCGATCTGGCCCCACCGCGGGCGGCGGTGGGCGCACCTGGTCAGCGACCGGTCCCACGAGGAGCTCCACGCGTTCGCCGCCCGGCTCGGGCTGCGCCGCGAGTACTTCCAAGGTGACCACTACGACGTGCCGACCGAGATCCGTGCGCACGCGATCGCGCTCGGGGCGGAGGCGGTCAGCTCCACCGTCCTGGTCCGTCGCTTGCGTGCCGCCGGGCTGCGAAAGCGGTCGCGGATCGGGCGACTGCCCGGCGAACCCGCCACCTCGACGGCCGATCAGTCGTCGTCGGTCGTGCGGACCCGGGGTTGCCACCACGACCGGTAATCGTCGAAGTCGAACCGGTCGAGGAAGGCGCTCATCGCCCGGTAGCCGTCGTCGAACAGATCGTGGCCGTCCTCCACGTCGAGGTCGAGCGCCCGCACGTCCGAGACGTTGATGCGGACCGTCCGGCGTTCGTCGCGTTCGGTGTGTGGTTCGAGTTGGTCGTTGGACTCCAGCAGGGCGTCGACCATCATCTTGGCCAGGGTGAGCCCCCCGTCGGGGATGTCGCGCTGCGGCTCCGGTCGGGACATCAACCGGACGCCGAAGGTCGGCCAGCGGGGCGGATCGGCGTCGGGGCGGTCCAGGACCGACACGGGGAAGCCGGAGGTCAGCCCGCCGTCGATCAGCAGGCCCGGCCGGCCGGTGTCGCGGTTACCGATGCGCACCGGGTCGTAGACGAAGGGGATCGACATTGAGGCGCGGATCGCCTCCGCGACCGACTGCGCGTCCGGATCGAGGTCGTAGCGGTGGTAGTCCCAGGGCAGCCGGACCACCCGCCGTTGCAACACGTCCAGGCAGCGCACCACCAGCCGGTAGCGGCGTTGCAGCGGGGCGTTGTCGCTGGCGACGCGCAGGTCGCCGAACGTCTTTACCCCCTGCTCGGCCAGGATCGCGTGGATCCAGTGCAGCGGGGTCGTGGCCTCGTCGGACCACCGCTGTACCAGCCGCCCGACCACCCGACGGGAGCCGAGGCGGCCCACCACGTCGGCCAGGGCGAACCGCGTGAAGTCCAGTTCCTCGAACAACCCGCGGAGCGTCGCGGCCGGGACACCCGCGATCGCGAACGCGCCCGTCACGGCCCCGGCGGAGGCACCAGCGGCGCGCACGACCTCGAAGCCAGCGTCCTCCAGCGCGGTCAGCGCACCGATGTGGGCCCACCCGCGGACGCCGCCGCCCCCGAGGACCAGGTCGCAGCGGCGTCGGCCTTCCGGTGTCGGGGGAATCTCGGCGGGCTCCCACCGGGCAACGTGCGCAGGGCCCCCGGCGCCGCCGCGCGGATCGGTCATGGTCGGCGTTCCTCCTCGGCCGCATCCGTGTCCCACCGTCGTCACGACCGCCACGTGCGCCGCCGTCCTCGGCCGACGCTCGATCGTACGTCAGCGCCGAGGGATGACCCCGGCTGTCCGGACGCATCCCCGCGAGCCCCAGCGGTACTTTGGCCGTCCGAGGGCGTGCCACGCGGGATCGCCACGGTGGGCCGCCGTCGCGGTCGTCCCCAGAGGGCGGCTCGGTCACCGATCCGCCACGGCTGACGATGGAGGACCGGGGTGCCGACGATCACCGCGCTGCAGGCCGAGCTCGGCCGGGTCGGGTTCACCGTCGTGGTGGTCGGTTCGTTGGTGCTGGCGCTCGGCGTGCTCGGCTGGGTCCGCCGCCGAGGTGCGCACCGCACCGCTACGACGGTCGCCGTGGCCGGGCTCGTCGTGATCGTGCTCGGAGTGTTGAGCCTGACGCTGTTCGGGCCGGTGCCGCCCGACGCGGCCGAGCGGCAGCTCTACCTCGATCCGGTCGAGGGTGCCCGCGGCTGGACCAAGATCGCCTGGAACCCCGTGATCGACAACGTCGCCCTGTTCGTGCCCGTCGGTGCCATGGCGGGAGCGGTGTGGTGGCGACGATCGATGGTGACCGTCTGGGCCGGGTGCGTGCTCTTCTCGATCGGCATCGAGACCTTCCAGTTCCTGGTCCCCACCGGTCGGGTTGCCAACGCTGCGGACGTGATCGCCAACGGCGTCGGTGCGGCCGTCGGGATCGCGCTGGCGGTCGCGTTGGGCGCGCGAGCGGCGGCGGCACGGTCGGGACGCGCGGCGTCCGCGGATGCCTGGTCGAGCGGCCAACGCCGCCGCTGACCCCACGGCCCTGCGGGTTGGGTGGCGTTCGCACCGCCTGGCGGTGACGAGCCCACCCAACGCCACCGTGCGGCCCGTGTGACCAGGTCAGCGGGCGCGTCAGCTGCGGTCGAGAACCTCGAACCGCAGGCCGCTGGCGACCAGCCGCTCGTGGTACGACGTCCCCAGCCCGACCGCTGGGGTCAGCGCCCCGGCGACGTCCGGTGCCGTGTCGTCGAGCAGGGTGCGGGCTGCTGCCGCGAACATCCGGGCGGTCTCGGCGTACATATCCCCGCCGGAGACGCGCGTGACCACCCGGCTGCCGCCACCGGTGCCGATGAAGGTGACGTCGAAGGCGTGGCGCGCACGCCGTTGCGCATCTGGTCCGTCGCCGGGGGCGGGCAGCAGCTTCGAGAGCACCGAACGGGTCGGTCCGAAGCGGGCGAGACCAGCGCCGATGCCGACGCCGACCACTCCGCCGAGCGCGACCGGTAGTTGTCCGACGAACGCGTTGTGGCCGTAGCGGAATCGGGTGCCGTAGCCGTCCAACGCCTGGGCTGAGCGCAGGACGATCGCCGGATCCACCGTGGGCAGCGGCACACCCCAGCCGTCCAGTTCGGCCACGCGGTGGATCCGCGAGGGCACCAGCGAGACGGGTCGGCCGTCAGCGTCGTCCATCGGGGTGCGCGGTGGTCGGGCCCCGCCGCCGGCGATCGTCTCCAACGCGGTGATGGCCGTGCCGCCGCTGACCTGGCCGTTGGTCCGCACGTAGGCGCGGACGGTCAAGGCTGCATCGTCAGGCAGGTGGGCCACGGTCGCCCGGGTCCCCAGGTCGTGCGGGACCGAGTCGAACCCGCAGCAGCTGATGAGCTTGACCCCACGCCGCTGGGCGTCGAGGTGGTAGCGGGAGCGGATGAGCTCGACGAAGCGCGCTTCGCCGGTGACATCCGCGTAGTGGGTACCGGAGCGGACGCAGGCCTGCGCCACCAGCTCGCCGTGCCGCAGGTACGGACCGACCGCGGTGGCGAGCACGCGCGTCCGTTCCGCGAGGTCGAGCAGTCCGACCAGGTCGTGGGTGTCCACCACCTCGACGGCCGGCCGGGTGGGCAGCTGATCGGCCAGCGCGCCCAGTTTCGCGAGGTCGCGCCCGGCGACCGCCCAGCGGGTCGGTGTCCCGGCCAGGTCGTGGGCGAGCTGCTCGGCGGTCAGCCGGCCGGTGAACCCGGTCGCGCCGAGCAGCACGACATCGAACTCGCGACGCCCGCTCACAGCCAACGGCCGGGGTTGAGCAGACCGTCCGGATCGAGGGTGCGCTTGATGCGGCGTTGCAGTTCGAGGTTGGCCCCGCCGAGCTCACGTTCGAGGAACCCGGCTTTGATCGAGCCGACGCCGTGCTCGCCGGTGATCGTGCCGCCGAGCTCCAAGGTCGCCTCGATGATGTCGTCGAACGCGGCCAGGGCCCGTCGTCGTGCGTCCGGATCGTTGCGGCGCACCAGCAGCACCGGGTGCATGTTGCCGTCGCCCGCGTGGCCGAAGGTGAACGCTTCCGCGTCGTGGCGGGCGGCGATGTCCTCGATACGTGCCAGGAGCTGGGGGATCCGGGACCGGCGGACGCCGACGTCGTCCCAGATCGGCTCGCCGAGCTCCTCGAGCACCCACCCGACCATGCGCCTGGCCTGGAGCAGCTGGTCGGCCTCATCCGGGTCGTCGGTCGCGGCGACGTACGACGCGCCGGCGGCGTCGCACAGGACCGTGGCGGCGTCCATCTCCTGGCCGCGCAGCGGCGAGGGGCTGTCGGACTGGACCAGCAGCAGCGCCGCGGCGTCGCGGTCCAGCCCCATGTTGGTCGCGTCCTCGACGAGGTTGATCGTCGCACGGTCCATGATCTCGAGCAGCGACGGAGCCAGCCCGCTGGCGGCGATGTCGGCCACCGCTCGGCCGGCCGATGCCAACGTCGGGAAGGCCGCGACCGCGGTCGCGGCGCCGTCGGGTCGCCGCCGCAGCCGCAGACCCACCCGGGTCACGATCCCGAGCGTCCCCTCGGAACCGACGAACAACCCGGTCAGGTCGAGCCCGGCGACGCCCTTGATCGTGTCGGTGCCGGTCTCGATGACGGTGCCGTCCGCGAGCACGACCTCCAGCCGTTGGACGTAATCGCGCGTCACGCCGTACTTCACGCAGCACAGGCCACCGGCGTTGGTGGCGACGTTGCCGCCGATCGAGCAGAACGTCTTGCTGGCCGGATCGGGCGGGTAGAACAGCCCCTCGTCGGCGGTGGCCGCGGACACCTCGGCGTTGAGGACGCCGGGTTCGACGGTGATCAGTTCGTCGACGGGGTCGAGGTCGAGCACGCGGTCCAGCTTCTCCGTGGACAACGTCAGGGCGCCGTCCACGGCCTGGGAGCCGGCGCACAGGCTCGAACCGGCTCCGCGCGGGACGATCGGCACCCGGTGCGCCGCCGCGACCTTGACCGCGGCCGCGACCTCCGCACGGGTACCGGGGATGGCCACGGCCAGCGGGTGGCCGGGCTCGACCCAGGTGGTCCGGTCGAACCGGTAGCGGTCGGTGACGTCAGGGTCGGTCGCCAGGCTCCCCGACGGCATCGCCGCTTCGAGTTCGGTGAGCAACGACACGGCCAGGCTCCGGTGCGGCGACCCTGGCGAGGGTACGCGCGACGTGGTTGCCTGGCCGTGTGTCGGCATCAGTCGTCGTCATCCCCCTCGTCGACGTCGCCGTCCACGTCGTCCGCATCGTCCGCGTCGTGCGTCTCGTCGGCGTCAGCCTCGGCTTCGGCCTGTTCGGCCTCGTCGTTCGCGCAGTACCACTCGTCCGCGTACTCGATGCAGTCGCGGCCCTCGTGCTCCTCGACCGCGACGCCGTAGGCCACGACGCCGCCGAGCAGCAGGCCGACCAGGACGCCGATGGCGACCAGCGACCAGACGAAGACCTGGGT